>NZ_JAAOMA010000014.1:0-122543 GCF_011602385.1 Chromobacterium fluminis
AGCCCACCCGCGCCGCCTCCAGCACCGCCACCTGATAACCGCGCTCCGCCAGGTGCAACGCCGCGGACACCCCGGTGTAGCCGGCGCCGATCACGCAGACATCAACCTGCAAAGCCCCTTGCAAGGACGGGCGCTCCGGTGCCGGATTGGCCGAGGCGGCGTAATAAGAGCTCGTATGTTCCTGTCGGGCCGGCGCGTTCATGGCTGTCTCCTTGGCAAAGCGAACGCGTGGCGTCCGTTCATGATTGGTATAAAAATACAATACACGCGCTCATTATATTTAACAACACCTAGGAGAAAGGATGGCTCGCGGCGGTAAAAAGACAACAAAAAAGCCAGCGCGAGCGCTGGCTTTCGGATGAGGCGGAGACCGGATCAGGCTGAGTTTTTCTGAGCCGCCTTGCGTTTGGCGCTCAAATCCAGGCCCGGCAAATCCGCCATGATGTCCGGATGATCCGCCAATTTCTCCACCACGAAATCAACGAACACCCGGGTGCGCGGCGCGATGTGGTCGCGATGCGGGAAGCAGATGTAAATCGAACGCTCCAGCGACACCATATCGGTCAACACCGGCTCCAGCTCGCCGGAACGGATCAGATGCACCACCTCGTGGCCCGGCAACTGGGCCACGCCCATGCCCAGACGCGCCAGCTCGGCCACCGCCTCCATCTCGTTCAAGGTGTAAGTGCCGTTGACCTCCAGCGGAATCCGCTCGCCCTTGCGGTCGAACTCCCACTTGAACAGACGGCCGGAAGTGGGGAACTGGAAATTGATGCAATCGTGGTTGCTCAGTTCCTCCGGAGCGCTCGGGCGGCCATGCAAATCCCAATACCCCGGCGACGCCACCACATACAGCGGCATCTGCGCCAGGTTGCGCGCCACCATGCGGCTATCCGGCATCATGCCGGAACGCACCCCCACATCGTAGCCGTCCTCGATCAAATCGCTGAAGTGGTCGTCCAGGCCGAAGAAGACCCGCACCTTGGGGTAGCGCTCGCAGAACTCGCCCATGATGGGCAAGATGAAACGCCGGCCAAAGGAGTTGGGCATGCTGACCCGCAGATGGCCGGCCGGCTCGTCGCGGCTGGCTTTCAGCTGGTTGATCGCCGAATCCAGATTGTTCACCGGCCCGCGGCACTGGGCGTAGAAACGGCGCCCGTCCTCGGTCAGCGTCAATTGGCGCGTGGTGCGGTTGAACAGGCGAACCTCCAGCTCCTGCTCCAGCCGGGCAATGCTCTGGCTGATAGCGGCCGGCGATACGCCCAGCTTGCGTGCGGCGTCGGAGAAACTGCCGTTTTCCGCCGTGGTCATGAAGACCATCAATGCTTTTAAGGTGTCCATAATCAGGGATGTTCCAGGCTCGGCATCGCCTACCCTTCACGCCCGGACGGACGCCCTGGATTTGACAATGCTGATAACATTATTAAGTAGTATCTCTTTAAAAAGGGTACACCATACCCTTTAATGATTAAAGAAGAACTTGCAAATTGTTGTGAATGCATCTTCATGGACAAATCCACGCCAGGAACAGAACCGACCGCAGCTTCCCCACTGCACCGCTCGCGGAGCGCACTTTGTCATATAGTTTTTACAGCTTGCTTGAAAATACATCGCCCTATTTTCTATGCAATCCAAGTATGCACCTGATTCGGGCTGAATGCCATGAGTTTGTTGCAACAGACTCAATGAAACAGCATCAAGTTGGCAACAATATGCCCCAGGGCCAACGACGGCCGCTCAGAAGCGGCGTTTGCGGTGCGGCGGCATCCCATCCAGCATAAGCCATGCGTCGCCGCAAACAATACGAGAATCGCGCTCAACAACCCGTTTTCACCGGCCTGACAAGCGTCGCCTTCTCCCAAAAGCGCCGCGCTTGATCCGCGTCAAGTTATCGCCACCTCGGCCACACAGACCATAAAACACAATTTATAGTGGCCTCCATTCGATAACTTCACTAGATATAGAAATGAGCACAGCTTCCGCGCCCACCGCCATGGTGGATGCCATCTCCGCGATCGACGAATATCTGGACCGGGCCGACTGGCGGGTCAACGCCAACGCCAACCAGGGCTACAGCTTGGGCGGCCTGATCCTCAACATCGCCGGCAAACTCACCGCCAATTACTGGCTGGAGCGGGTGCTGGCGCCGGAAGTTGCCATTGCCCACCGCCAGGGGGACTTGCACATCCACGATCTGGACATGCTGTCCGGCTACTGCGCCGGCTGGTCGCTGCGCACCCTGTTGCAAAATGGCTTCAACGGCATTCCCGGCAAAGTCGAATCCGCGCCGCCGCGCCACCTATCCTCCGCCTGCGGCCAAATCGTCAATTTCCTCGGCACCCTTCAAAACGAGTGGGCCGGCGCCCAAGCCTTTAGTTCCTTCGACACCTACCTGGCTCCCTTCGTCAAGAAAGACGAACTGAGCTACGCCGACGTGCGCCAGTGCGTCCAGGAACTGATCTACAACCTCAACGTGCCCAGCCGCTGGGGCACCCAGACCCCATTCACCAATCTGACCTTCGACTGGATCTGCCCGGACGACGTCGCCGAGCAGATTCCGGTGCTGGGCGGAGAGGAAATGCCGTTCCGCTACGGCGATTGCGCGCGCGAAATGGCGATGATCAACCGCGCCTACATCGAAGTGATGCTGGCCGGCGACGCCAAGGGCCGCTCCTTCACTTTCCCCATCCCCACCTACAACATCACCCGCGACTTCGACTGGCACGGCGAAAACACCGATCTCTTGTTTGAAATGACCGCCAAATACGGCCTGCCCTATTTCCAGAACTTCGTGAACTCCGACCTGGAGCCGCAGATGGTGCGCAGTATGTGCTGCCGGCTGCAATTGGACTTGCGGGAACTGCTCAAGCGCGGCAACGGCCTGTTCGGCAGCGCCGAGCAAACCGGCTCCGTCGGCGTGATCACCCTCAACTGCGCGCGTCTGGGCCACCGCTTTGCCGGCGACTACGCCGCGCTGCTGGCCGAAACCGACCGCTTGCTGGAACTGTCCCGCGACGCGCTGGAGAAAAAGCGCAGCGAAGTGCAAACTCGCATCGACGACGGCCTCTATCCCTACACCCGTCACTTCCTGGGCTCGCTGCGCAATCATTTCAGCACCATAGGCGTCAACGGCATCAATGAAATGATCCGCAACTTCAGCGGGGACCGCATCGACATCACCAGCGAGGAAGGCCACCAACTGGCCTGCGACTACCTGGATCACATCCGCCAGCGCATGGTGGAGTTCCAGGAAAGCACCGGCCACCTGTACAACCTGGAAGCCACCCCGGCGGAAGGGACCACCTACCGCTTCGCCAAGGAAGACCGAAAACGCTATCCCGACATCTTGCAAGCCGGCAGCGACGCTCATCCTTATTACACCAACTCCAGCCAATTGCCGGTGGGCTTCACCGACGATCCCTTCGAAGCCCTGCAACGCCAGGAGTTGCTGCAACGAAAATACACCGGCGGCACCGTGCTACACCTTTATATGACCGAGGCGGTCAGCAGCGCCGACGCCTGCCGCGAACTGGTGCGGCGCGCGCTGTCCCGCTTCCGCCTGCCCTATATCACAGTGACCCCCACCTTCTCGATCTGCCCCAAACACGGCTATCTGTCCGGTCACCACGAATTCTGCCCGCGCTGCGACGCGGAACTGCTGGCGCGCCAGTCTTCATAAGCCCTTAAGAAAGGAAAGCCCATGACTCCTCCCACCCGCATCCCCGGCCAAGACGCCGCCCCGCTCAATGACGAACAGCGCACCCGCTGCGAAATCTGGACCCGCGTAATGGGTTATCACCGCCCGGTGCAGTCTTTCAATATCGGCAAACGCGGAGAATTCGACGAACGGGTCTGCTTCAGTGAACACACCGCCCGCTGACCCCGCAGCAGCCCGCATCGGCGGGCTGACGCCGTTCTCCAGCTGCGACTGGCCGGGCAAACTGTGCGCCGTGGTCTTCCTAGCCGGCTGCCCCTGGCGTTGCGGCTATTGCCACAATCCCCACCTGCTGCGGCGCCAAAACGGCGAAACCCGCTGGCCGGACATTCTGCATTGGCTGCAAAGCCGGACCGGCCTGCTCGACGGCGTGGTGTTCTCCGGCGGCGAACCGCTGCAGGAACCGGCGTTGCCGGCGCTGCTGGAACAGACCCGCGCGCTGGGCTTCGCCACCGGCCTGCACACCGGCGGCGCCTATCCACAGCGCCTGCGGCGGGTGCTGCCGTTGCTGGATTGGGTCGGCCTGGACATCAAGACCGATTTCGGCGCCTATCCGGCGCTAACCGGCTTGCCCCGCAGCGGCGAGCAGACCGAGACCTCGCTGCACTGTTTGTTGCAAAACAACAGCAATTTTGAATGTCGCAGCAGCATACATCCGCACTGGCACAATGAGATCCAACTGGCCGCGCTGGCGCGGCGGCTGGCGGCGCTGGGCGTCGCCGACTATCACTGGCAGCAACTGCGTCCGCCGCCCTCCTTCGCCCTGCCTCCGGCCCCGGCCGACTGGCCCGCGCCGCAGCTGATAGAAGAGATCGCGCCTTTGTTCCAGCACTTCAGTTATCGGGAACACTGACAGAAGGTCCAGTTTTCCAAGCTTGTCCCGGCGTCTTCCTTATGACGCCCCAACTTCCCGCCTAGTTTGTCCCCCGCCAAATAGCACCAAATAAGTCATTGATCAATATAATTATTTCTACTTACGGATTTTTGGACAGGCAATTTGTTATAATGTCGGCGACGAATGCAACAGTCGCTGTTCTTGGCACCAGAACAAGGAGTTAGCGCTTCCCATGCCTTTTGCATGTGGGCTACTATCCAGCAGCGTAAAACCACAAGATCAAGAAAGATTTGCTCATGGTCATCTCAAATTCCGCGATAGCACGGCCGCTGCCCAGCGGCTTGTCCGCGAGTCAGCAATGGACGTTGCTGGAATGGATTCACCTTGCCGGACAAATCGAAACCGAAGCCGAGCTCAGGGGGTTTCTGGACATGTTGCTCAGCCAGGCGCCTTCCGAGCACATGGTGCTGGCGCTGGGGCGCATCAACCAGCACCAGCAGATTCAGCGGCTGGAGCGGGTCTTGAATGTCAGCTATCCCACGGAATGGCTGAAGCATTACATGGAGGAAAACTACGCCCAGCACGATCCCATCTTGAAGATCCATCTGGGCAGCGGACCGGTGCAGTGGCAAGAGCGCTTCAGCCGTGCCAAGGGCAAGGAAGAACGCAAGTTCATCGCCGAGGCCGCCACCGTAGGATTGGAAAGCGGCGTCACCTTCAGCGCCGCCTCCAAACGCAATAATCTGGGTTGCATTTTCTCCGTCAGCGGCAAAGACGCCAGCTCCGACCCCAATCTGGTCGCCATGCTGGAATGTCTGACGCCCCACTTGCACCAGGCTGCGGTGCGCATCGCCAATCTGGCCCCGGCCACACCCAGTTCCATGCCGCTATCGCAGCGTGAATACGATATTTTCCACTGGATGAGCCGCGGCAAGACCAATTGGGAAATCGCCACCATCCTGGACATCAGCGAACGAACGGTGAAGTTCCACGTCGCCAACGTCATCCGCAAGCTGAACGCCAACAATCGCACTCACGCCATCGTGCTGGGCATGCACTTGTTGCCGCCTCCCGGACTCCAGGTCAGCGATTAGCTGCGGGCCGGCCAGCTTAAGCCCACGCGGGAGCATGCGCACGGTCGTATTCCAACCAGGAACGGACGCACTCTCTTGGCGCAGCGACTTCCCGTCGCAGCGACTTGATGAACTCCGGATCAGCCTGCTCCCAGTCAAAGCAGCCCGCAACCGACATCACTCCGCCGTCCAGCGGTCTTGGCACGCCCACCGGCTGTATCGGAAACCCCATTCGGGACAGATGCCGATAAAAAGACGGCTCCACCACGAAATAAAGCCAGCGCACCTCGTTGGCGCGCGACCACTCCCATAAGCTCAGATACAACAAGCGCGCAATCGCTCTCGTCTCACGGCTGGAAATCGTCTTGCCCACCGCGAAGCGAGTGATTTCCCCACAACCCGCGCCTTTGCGGATGCGCTCCCCAGGCGCCAGCAAACGGGCAAACTCCCGCTCGATCATGAAGGGCTGATCGCCTGGCGTGAAACGCGCCGACCCCACCACTTGCTGCTGCGCAATCACCGCCAGATTGTCGGAGAACGCGTCGTAATCATCCAAGTCCAGGCCGTCCGGCCGCGGCGGTACCCAACCCAGTTGCACGCGAAACACCTGGTGGCGGAACTTCAGCAAATCAATTTCATAAGACGTCGCGTTGACCTTCTCCATCTGCAAGCCATCCAACTCCAGTGGAAAGAAATGAGCCATTTTATTTTCTCCAATCATCAAGTTACCGGCACGGGCACTGTAAGAGCAGGACTGAACCGGGAAATCTGACCAAATGGACAGGAGCTGATTTTTAGGAATGTGCTAAGGCCAACGATGGCAAAAAGTCTTTACCCTGGATTTGCCGGGACTTTCGCCGCGCGATTTCTTTTCACAAAAAATACCAAAGACATATTTGAACGCATCACAATGGCTTAACTAAAAATATCCTCACTAAAATCAAAAGTTTGCGTGCCATACCCGGCAGAGGCAAGTGCTCAAGTCATTGAAGCATCAATAGTTTTTCCGAGTTAAAAAGCGAGCCATCCTTAGTTTTTTGCTCTAGAGCAAAGACTCTTAAGGCCGCCATGCCTAAGATCGCCTTTTATTCACCCGTACCCTCATCGTTGCTAAATGACCACAAATTCCCCGCTCTACGCTCCCTTGCAGATAGGGCAACGCGCTCTGCTCCCCATCGTGCAAGGCGGAATGGGCATAGGCGTTTCCGCCAAAAGCCTGGCCGGCCACGTCGCCCGAGAGGGCGCGCTGGGCACCGTGGCCAGCGTCGATCTGCGCCATCTGCACGCCGATCTGGTTGAGCAGTCGCCATACGCGCGCGGTCAGGCCGAACTGGATCGTCTCAACCTGATTGCGCTGGATCGCGAAGTGAAGGGCGCGCTGACCTACGCTCAGGGCCACGGCATGGTGGCGGTCAATGTGATGAAGGCTGTGGCCTCTTATCCGGACTATGTGCGCCAAGCCTGCGAATCCGGCGCAGAAGCGGTGGTGATGGGCGCCGGCCTGCCGCTGGACCTGCCGGAGATGACCTCGGACTTTCCCAAGGTGGCCTTGATCCCCATCCTGTCCGAGGCGCGCGGCATCGGCATCGTGCTCAAGCGCTGGATGAAGAAGGGACGGCTGCCGGACGCCATTGTCATCGAGCACCCCAAACACGCCGGCGGCCATCTGGGCGCGGCCAGCCTCGCCGAACTGGACGCCGAGCGCTTCAGCTTCCAGAAAGTGCTGGACGACACCCGACAGTTGTTCAAAAGCCTGCAACTGGAAAGCGAGCGCATCCCGCTGATCGTCGCCGGCGGCGTCAATAGCTTCGAGAAGATGAAGGCCTGCATCCAGGACTTCGGCGCATCCGCGGTACAGATAGGCACCGCCTTCGCCGTCACCCGCGAGGGCGACGCGCACGACAACTTCAAGCGCACGCTGGCGGAGGCCAAGCCGGAAGACATAGCCGAATTCATGAGCGTGGCCGGCCTTCCGGCGCGCGGGGTGCTGACGCCCTTCCTGAAAAGCTATCTGAAGCGCGAGGCCATCTTGCAGGCCAACGCCAAGGCCGACCCGGCGCGCTGCACTCAAAGCCTCAATTGCCTGAGCGCCTGCGGCCTGCGCGACGGCGTGGCCAAGATGGGCCAGTTCTGCATCGACCTCAAACTCGCGGCGGCCTTCCGCGGCGAAGTGAGCAAGGGGCTTTTTTTCCGAGGCGCCGATCCGCTGCCTTTCGGCGACGCGATGCGCAGCGTCAACGAAACCATCCGCTATTTCCTGACCGGGGAGAAACCGGCCGATCTCGCCGGCGCCTGAACGCCTGTTCAAAGTCTCGCGAGCAAGGACGAGACAAGGCGAAAACAGCTTCAAGCCTGTAGGCAAACAAGACAAAGCCCCGCAAAGCGGGGCTTTATCAATTCAACCAGACATGTCGGACGGCTTGGCACTAGACTCTCAGAACGCCGGGATCACCGCGCCCTGGTACTTGCTCTCGATGAACTTGCGCGCTTCCGGGCTGGCCAGCGCGGCGGCCAGCTTCTTCACGCCCACGCTGTCCTTGTTGTCGGCCCGCGCCACCAGTAGGTTGGCGTAGGGCGAGGTGGTCTCGATGAACAAGGCGTCGCGCTTGGGATTGAGTTTGGCTTCCAGCGCGTAGTTGGCGTTGATCAGCGCCAGATCCACCTGCGGCAGCACGCGCGGCAGCGTGGCGGCTTCCAGTTCCTTGATCTTCACCTGCTTGGCGTTGGACGCGATGTCTTTCACCATCGGGTACAGATTGTTGCGGTCCTTCAATTTGATCACGCCGCCCTGATCCAGCAGCAGCAAAGCGCGGCCGGCGTTGGTCGGATCGTTGGGGATGGCCACAGTCGCACCCTTGGGCAGGTCCGCCACTTTCTTGAACTTGCTGGAGTAAGCGCCGAACGGTTCGATGTGCACCGGCTTGCTGGCCACGACCAGCTTGGTGCCGCGATCCTTGTTGAACTTGTCCAGATAGGGAATGTGCTGGAAGAAGTTGGCGTCCAACCGCTTCTCGGACACTTGCAGATTGGGCTGCACGTAGTCGTTGAACACCTTCACCTCCAGCTTGACCCCTTGCTTGGCCAGGGTGGGCTTCAAGGCTTCCAGGATTTCCGCGTGCGGCACCGGAGACGCGGCCACGGTGACGGTCACCAGGTCGGCGGCCAGCGCCTGCGCGCCCCACAGCGCGGCGACGGCGGTAAAGGCGAAGCGAGCGATATTCTTTTTCATGATGCGATTTCCTCTATTCAACACAGTGTTGGGTTCAAATCTCTTGGGTTTTCGATGCTGCTGAGCGCCAAGCGCTCAGCCGCGTTGACAGCGCAGCACCAGCCGGTCGCCAAAGCTCTGGATCAACTGCACCAGCAAGAGCAGCAACACCACGGTCACCACCATCACCTCGGTCTGAAAACGCTGATAGCCGTAGCGCACCGCCAAATCTCCCAGGCCGCCGCCGCCGATGACGCCGGACATCGCGGTGTAGGACACCAGCGCCACCGTGGTCACCGTCGCCGCGCCCACCAGGCCCGGCAAGGCCTCCGGCAGCAGTACATGGCGCACGATCTGGCCCAGGCTGGCGCCCATGGACTGGCTGGCCTCGATCACCCCCCGGTCCACTTCGCGCAGCACGTTTTCCACCAGTCGAGCGAAAAAGGGCGACGCGCCGGCCACCAGCGGCGGAATCGCGCCCGCCACCCCTATCGAAGTACCCACCAGCTTCAGCGTCAGCGGGATCATCACGATCAGCAAAATCACGAAGGGCAAGGAGCGGAACACATTGACCAGGAAGGACAGCGTGGCGTACAAGCGCGGCCGCGACAGCAATTGCCCCGGCGAGCTAACGTACAGCACCACGCCCAGCGGCAGGCCGAACAGCACGGTGAACAGCAACGAGGCGCCCAGCATGGTCAGCGTGTCCAAGGTGGCCTGGCCTATTTCCAGCCAGTCCATGCTCAATAATTGGGCCCAGTCGAAACCTTCCATCACAGCACCTCGCAACGCACGCCATGACTGGCGAATAATTCAGGCAGGCTCTCCAGCGGAGCCTTCGACTCGATCACGCCGGCCACCAATTGGCCAAACGGCGTGCCCTTGATCTCGGACAGCGTGCCGCTGACCAGGTTGAAGCGGGCGCCCGCCTCCTTGCCCACTACATCCAGCACCGGCTGCAAGGTGGGATCGCCGACGAAGGTCAGCTTGATCAGCGGCGCGCCCACGCGCTGTTGCCAGGTCTGGCGCGCTTCTTCGTGATACAAGCCGGTTTCCGCCAATAGCCCGCGGGTCACCTCGTGCCGCGGGTGCAGAAACACGTCCAGCACCGGCCCCTGCTCCACCACGCGGCCGTGGTCCAGCACCGCCACCTGATCGCACAATTGGCGGATCACGCGCATCTCATGGGTGATCAACACAATGGTCAGGCCAAGCTGGCGGTTGATGTCGGCCAGCAGGGTCAGGATGGAATCCGTGGTTTCAGGGTCCAGCGCCGAGGTCGCCTCGTCGCACAGCAAGAGTTCGGGGTGATTGGCCAGCGCCCGGGCGATGCCGACGCGCTGCTTCTGGCCGCCGGACAATTGCGCCGGGTATTTGTCGCGATGCCCGGATAGCCCCACCAAGGCCAGCAGTTCTTCGACGCGAGCGTCCATATCGGCCGCGGACACGCCGCCGGCCAACTCCAGCGGAAAGCGCACATTGCCCGCCACGGTGCGCGACTTCAACAAATTGAAATGCTGAAACACCATGCCGATGCGCTGACGGCGCAATTGCAATTGCCGGCTGTCCAGCGCGGTCAAATCCGTGTCGCCCAAGCGCACCGCGCCGCGGTCCGGGCGCTCCAGCAGGTTCAGGCAACGCACCAAGGTGCTCTTGCCCGCGCCGGAACGGCCGATGATGCCGAACACCTCGCCCTTGGCCACCTTCAGGCTGACGTCAGCCAAGGCCGGCACTTCGCGCCCGTCCACCCAGTAATGTTTGTATAAATTCTCTATTTCAATCATGCCTTGCCTCTGAATCCCGTCATCCGTCAACGCCACTGCCTGACGATTGCGAACCAGTCTATAAGCAAGTCAAATAAAACCTAAAGAACTATAAATTTAATCATTTATTCAAATTAGAAATATGAATGACAAATCACCGCGGAATTGACCCCGCTCACCCCCGTCCCCGGGGATTTTTGCTACATTGTGTCTTTGCTTGCCAACCGAATACAGCACGTCATGACCGCCTTTACCAGCTGCAACCCCGCCACAGGAGAAGTCGTCTACACCCGCGCCGCCTGGCCGGAATCCCAACTGCCCGCCGCCCTGGCGCAGCTGCGCCAGGGCCAGCGCCATTGGCGCGAGCTGAGCGTGGCCGAGCGCGCCGCGCAACTGCTGCGTCTGGCCGACCAACTGCAGGCCCATCGCGAAGAACTGGCCGGCCTGGTCACGCTGGAGGTGGGCAAACGCACGGCGGAATGCCTGGCGGAAATCGACAAATCCGCCCAGTTGATCCGTTACTACGCTCAATTGGCGCCGGAGCTGCTGGCTTCGCTGGACATCCCCACCCAGGCCAGCCGCAGCGGCGTGGCCTTCGAGCCGCTGGGCACGGTGCTGGCGGTGATGCCGTGGAATTATCCGATCTGGCAGGTGCTGCGCTTCGCGGTGCCGGCGCTGATGGCCGGCAACGCCTGCCTGGTGAAGCCGGCGCCGTCGGTGCCGCAATCCACTCAGCGTCTGCTGGAGTTGGCGCGCGCCGCCGGCTTGGCGGTGCTGGACGTGGCCTGGATAGATCATGATCAAGTGGAAGAGGCCATCCGCCAGTGCGACGCGGTGGCCTTCACCGGCTCCACTCAAACCGGGCGCGCCATCGCGGCGCTGGCCGGCCGCCATCTGAAAAAGACCGTGCTGGAGTTGGGCGGCAGCAATCCCTTCATCGTGCTGGCCGACGCCGACGTCGCCGCCGCGGCTCAGGACGCGGCCAACTCCCGCTTCCGCGACGCGGGCCAGAGCTGCAATGCGGCCAAGCGCATGATCGTGGTGCCGGAAATCGCCGAAGCCTTCATTGACGCCTTCTGCGCCGAAGCCGCCAAACTGCGCGCCGGCGACCCGCGCCACCCGGCCACCACCTTGTCGCCGCTGACCCGCGCCGATCTGCGCGAAGCGCTGCACGCTCAGGTGCTGGACGCCGTCGCTCACGGCGCCGAGCTGCGGCTGGGCGGGCAGATGCCGGCCAGCCCCGGCTTCTTCTATCCGGCCACGGTGCTGGACCGGGTCAACTCGGACTGCCGCGTCTACCACGAGGAAGTATTCGGCCCGGTAGCCGGCATTTTGCGCGCGCGCGACGAGGCCGACGCGCTGCGGCTGGCCAACGATACCCCCTTCGGCCTGGGGGCCAGCATCTACAGCGCGGACAAGGAGCGCGCCTGGACGCTGGCGCGCCAAATAGAAGCCGGCAGCGTGTTCATCAACCGCCACACCAGCTCGGACTTGCGCCTGCCTTTCGGCGGCGTCAAATCCTCAGGCTATGGCCGCGAGCTGTCCGAGTTCGGCCTGTACGAGTTCGTCAACGTCAAAACCTACTGGCAGAAATAAGCCGCCGTCGCAACGGCGGCCGGCGGGCCTTCAGTCTTCCGACGGAAAGCGCGCCAACAGCGCGTCGCGCCGCGCCTGCCATTGCAGCAGGCGCTGCTGCAGAGCAAGCAAGGCTTCGTCCTGGCGCGCCAACTCCTCCACCAGCTTGCGTTGCTCGCTCAAGGGCGGCACGGGCAGCGGCATTTCCGCCAGCGCCTCGAAGCCGAACTCGGCCCCCTCCACCGCCGCGCCCAGCCGTTCCAGGCAAAAGCGCCACCCTTCCGACTGCCGGTAGCACTCCAGGAAAGCCGGCAAGATCCGAGCTTCGTCCAACGCGAAAGCCCTTTGGTCCGCCGCGGCCAGCGTCGGAGCTTCGTCGACGTTGCGCGCCAGCGCGCCCTGATACAAACGGGCCGGATCAAAGGCGAAAGCGTTGGGCGGCAGCGCCGTGCCCAGGCCCTCTCCGGCCCGACGCCAGCCGCCGCCCTCGGTAGCCTCCAACAGTTCGCCCTCGGCGGTGGCCGCCAGCGGCGCGGCCAATTCCCCCAATTTGCACACCTCCCAGTTGCCGGGAACCACCCCCAACGGACTGGGTTTGAACGATTGATGCGGACTCCACTTGCCCATGCGCCGGGTGCCGTAGCCGCGGTTGAGCAAGGCCTGGATGCGGCTGGGACGCAGCTTGCGCTCCGCCGCGTATTGGCTGGACAGCAACTCCAGCTTTTCATCCGTCAAAGCCAGGCAGCCCTCCAGCTCGCCCTCCTCCGCCCGCCAACCCTGCTCTTCCGTGAAGAAGGCCGCCAGCCGCGCGTCCAGCGCCTGCTCCTGCTCTTGCAAGGCGGCCAGCTCAGTGGCCAAGGCCTCGGCGTCCACCACCTCGGCCTCCTCGTCCTGGGCGAAGTAGCGCTGCACGTTCAGATTGCCCCGGTGACCTTGCTTGATCTCGCGCAGCCCCACCAGCCGCAGATAGTCCGGCTCCTCCGTCTCCTGCTCCACCACGACGCGGTAAGCGCGCAGGATATGCTCGATGTCCTCTTGCCGCAGCGTGTTCTGCACCCGGCCGCGGCCGAATTCCTTGCTGGCGTCGACGATGATCACCTTGTTGCGCAGGCCCGCCGGTTTGTTCTTGTTCAACACCACCACGCAGGTGGGCATGCCGGAACCGTAGAACAAGGCCGGCGGCAAGGCGATCACCCCCTCGATGCGGTCGCCGGACTGGCCTTGGCTGCCAAACAGCAGGCCGTTGCGGATGCGGCCCTCGTCGCCGTCGCGGAACAGCACGTCGTGCGGCATCACCAGCGCGGCGCGGCCATCCTCTTTCAAGGTGGCCAATACGTGCTGAACGAAGGCGTAATCGCCGAAACTGCGCGGCGGAATGCCGTAGCCGAAGCGCTTATGCTCGTCCGTCAGCTTCTTGTAGTTGGGCTCGGCGGGACGTTTGCGGCGACGCTTCTTGCCGTCGGCGGGCGGCGGTTCCACCGCCTCGGCCTCAAGCGGCGTCCACCAGTTTTTCACCGTGAACGGCAGTTGTGCCACGATGCGGTCGAAGCGAGGCAGCCAGCCTTCCGGGGTCAGGTGCTTGGGCTCCACCAAGGTGTCCCCCAATTCCAGGCTCATCTCCACGCCGTGGAAATAAGCGCACAGCTTGGCCATCGCCCAGGTGGCCGGCAGTTTTTCCTGGCCGAACAACTCCAGCGCGACCCGGCCGTCCGGCAAGCGGCCGCCCGGCTGCGCGCCCAGCATGCGCCAGGCGTCAAGCAAAGTGCCGGCAGCGCCGCAGCTGGGGTCGTACAGGCTCTGGCCCGGCAGCGGCTCCGCCAGCCGCAGCAGCAACTGGCTGACCGGCGCCGGCGTGGAAAAGGCGCCGCCGCGCTTGCCGGACTCCGCCGCGTAGCGGCGCACCAGCCCTTCGCAGACCTCGCCCAGACGGGACGGCGCTTCCAGATCGGCGTCGCCCAGCTTCAGCGCGCCGATATGGTTCATCAAGGGGTGCAGCACCTCGTCGCTCAAGCGCTTGTGACCCTGATATTGAGCAACGCTGAGTACGCCGGCCAGCGCAGGGTGATGCTCCTCAATGGCGGCCACCGCCTTGTCCAGCGCCTCGCCTATGCCTTTCTTGCGCTCTTGCAGGCCGGGCCAGCGCGCATGCTGCGGATAGACGCCGTATTGTTCCTGCACCACGCCCTCGGCGCGCTTGCGGCTCATGCCCTCGGCCGCCACGCGCGCCTGAACCCGCTCCACAAACACATCGTGCAGGCGCTTGAGCACAAACAGGCCGAACACGTGGTTCTTGTAGTCGTACAGGTCCACTTGCTCGCGCAGCAGTTCCGTGGACGCCCACAGCTCCTGTTCCAACTGGTCCGGGGATAGCAAAGTCATAAGCCAACAACCAAGTTAAATGACAAACCCGGCTATTTTAGCCGCAACGTCGCGCAGCGTCGGCAAAGAATGGTCTCGGCAATAGGGTTCCCTATAGGACAATTCATCTTCATGTCATTCTGCCGTCATCCGCCGCGCCTAGACTGCGGCTCTCCCGCATCGCAACGCACGACATCATCATGACTTTGGCCAAACGCCTGTGGCTGACCATCTTCTTCACCCTCGCCAGCCTGGCGCTGGCCCTCATCCTCACCGGACAGCAGCTGAGCGGCCTAACCCGCGCGGTGGACCGCCACAGCGCACGCCAGCAATTAAGCGCCAGCCTCTACCAGCTCAAAGCCGGCGTGTTGCAGCTGTCGCGGCTGGACCCTCTTCTGCCGGACAGCCCGGCGCGGCTGCGGGACACCAGCCTGGCCGTGGCGCGCCTGACCGGCGACATCGCCGCCGGCCTGCCCGCCAATGAAGCCGCCCCCTTTCGTCAGGCAGTGGGCCGGCTGTGGCAGGACTACGAGCGCAATCTGAGCAGCGCGCTGGCCATCGCCGAGACCGCGCCGCAGGACGCGCTGTCCATTCCAGAACAAGCCTGGCAGCAAAGCCTGCAGCCGCTGGCGACCTTGCTGGACCGCCAACAGGCGCAGGAACAAGGACGGCTGGCCCAGGAAACCGCGCAATTGCAGGACACGCTGCAAGGCCTGGCCTGGCTGACGCTTGGGCCGCTGGCGCTGGCCAGCCTGATAGTGGCGGCAATGCAATTGGCGCTGGCGCGCCGGTTGAAGCGACAGTTGCAGGCGATGGCCGCTTCAGCCGACGCGCTGGGCGAAGGCAATCTGGCGATGCGGCTGCCGGCTCAGGGCCGCGACGAGCTGGCCGCCACCGCCGGCCGCCTGAATCAGTTCCTGAACAAGCTGAACGACTTGCTGCGCCGGGTGGAAGCCGACGCCCGCCGCAGCGGCGGCGACTGCCAGCGCCTGCAATTGCTGACTTTGCAAGTGGCCGACGCCAGCCGCCAGCAAAGCGCCAAGGCCAAGCTGAGCAACGAGGCGGCCCACGCGGTGGCCGACAGCGCCCAAACCGTGGCCGGCCATCTGCAACAGGCGGACGCCAACACCCGACAAGCGGCGGACGATACCGGCCGCGCGCGCGAACTGGGCCGGCTCAACGCCGAAGCGATGCGGACGCTGGCCGACAATATGGGATGCGCGCAAACGGAAATGCGCCAGCTCCAACTCAGCCTGGACGACATCGCCGGCGTCAGCGGACTGATCCGCGACGTGGCCGAGCAAACCAATCTGCTGGCGCTCAACGCCGCGATTGAAGCCGCGCGCGCCGGCGAAAGCGGCCGCGGCTTCGCCGTGGTGGCCGACGAAGTGCGCAAACTGTCGGAACGCACCCGCGCCGCCACCGGCAGCATCTTCGACGCATTGGGCCGCGTGGAGGGCGCCACCGGCTCGCTGCACGCCGCGCTGGAGCAAGCCGGCGACGCCTGCGCCGACAAGCTGGATTCTCAACAGGCGCTGGATCAGGCTCTGCTGCAAGTGGACGCGGGGTTGGAGCGCTTGAATCGCTTGATGGCCGACATCCGCGAGCACAGCGCCGCCCAGGCCCGCGCCGGCGGAGACATCCGCCAGCACGGTCACGAAGTGGCTCACCTCGCCTCTGCCATCGACCAACACATGCAGCAAGCCGCGCCGGTGATGCAGCACCTAGCCGCCGCGGCGCAGGATCTGAATCAGACCCTGAGCTGGTTCCGCATCGACGCGCCGGACGCCGAACCCGCGTCTTCCGCCGAGGCGCCCGATTGGCGGCTGCGGCAACAACCGGCTTAGCCACCGCGCCGGTGTCAATTAGGCAGAAAATTGCCGCCGACTCACTCCTAGAGCATTTATTCCACTAAAAGCCTTGCGATTAGCTTAAACACGCAATAGATCGCCCTTTTGCTCGCCATCTTCAATCTTTTGTCATGTTTGAAATAAGCTAGCGAGTACATTTCGTTACATACCGTAATGAAAAGCAAAGGTAGATTAGCCCCCTCTTATAAAAGAGCACATCAGACCGGGCCCACCCGGCACCCGGGACAAGCTCGCCGGCGCCCTCCGCGCCGGCGCATCCAGCACGCCGTCATTCTCCTTGCCATGCCCTCCGCCTCGGACGGCCGGGCGAGCGCGTCGTGGTCGGAACTTGTCTCCATCGCTTGCCCGCCGCGTCCGGAGCTGACTCCACCGGGCCGTCGGGTTTTCAGAAACTGTTTACGATCTCGCGAGCCAGAGCGGGACAGGGCGAAAGTGGCTTCAGCATTCTGAAGCGGTACTCGCCGTGTGACGCCTCACGACGCACAGCGGATCGTCAGCAGGTTCTTTAGACAGGAGATACCTTTGACACAGCAACACTCCCGCCATATCGGCCCCGTCGCCCTGATGCTGACCGGCCTGGGCTCCATCATCGGCTCCGGCTGGCTGTTCGGCGCCGCCCACGCCGCCCAGATCGCCGGCCCCGCCGCCATCGTCGCCTGGATAGTCGGAATGGTGATCATTCTCTCCATCGCGCTGAGCTACGCGGAACTGGGCGCCATGTTCCCGGAAAGCGGCGGCATGGTGCGTTACGCCCGTTACTCCCACGGCTCCCTGCTCGGCTTCATCGCCGGCTGGGCCAACTGGATCGCCATCGTCTCCGTGATCCCGATCGAGGCCGAGGCTTCGGTGCAATACATGAGCTCCTGGCCATACGCCTGGGCCCAACAACTGTTTTCCAACGGCGAATTGACCCCGCCCGGCCTGATGCTGTCCGCGCTGCTGGTCATCGTCTACTTCATGCTCAACTACTGGGGCGTGCGCCTGTTCGCCAAGGCCAACAGCGCCATCACCATCTTCAAAGTGATCGTGCCCGCGCTGACCGTGGGCGCGCTGATCTACAGCGGCTTCCACCCCGGCAACCTGGGCGGCGACACTCCCGGCGGCTTCGCGCCGTTTGGCTGGGCCAGCGTGATGACGGCGGTGGCCACCAGCGGCATCGTGTTTAGTTTCAACGGCTTCCAAAGCCCGATCAACCTGGCCGGCGAGGCCCGCAACCCGGGAAAGAGCGTGCCCTTCGGCGTGGTGGGCTCCATCCTGCTGGCGGCGGTGATCTATGTGGCGCTGCAAGTGGCCTTCATCGGCGCGCTGTCGCCGGCGGACCTGGCCCACGGCTGGCAGGGCCTGAACTTCAGTTCCCCCTTCGCCCAACTAGCGATGGCGCTGGGCCTGAACTGGCTGATGCTGCTGCTGTACTTCGACGCCTTCGTCAGCCCCAGCGGCACCGGCGCCACCTATATGGCCACCACCTCGCGCATGATTTACGGCATGCAGCGCAACGGCACCATGCCGGAGATCTTCGGCCGCATTCATCCGCTGTACCAAATCCCGCGCCCGGCGATGTGGTTCAACCTGGCGATCTCCTTCGTGTTTCTGTTCTTCTTCCGCGGCTGGGGCACGCTGGCGGCGGTGATCTCGGTGGCTACCGTGATTTCCTACCTGACCGGCCCGATCAGCGTGGCCTCTTTGCGCCGTTGCGCCTCCGACCTGCCGCGCCCGCTGCGCTTGGCCGGCCTGAGCGTGATCGCGCCGTTCGCCTTCGTCTGCGCGTCCCTGGTGCTGTACTGGGCGCGCTGGCCGCTGACCGGCGAGATCATCTTCCTGGTCGTGGCCGCCTTGCCGGTGTACTTCTGGTATCAGGCCCGCGCCGGCTGGCCCGAGTTTGGCCGCGAACTGAAAGGCGCGCTGTGGATGGTGCTCTACCTGCCGACGATGGCGCTGCTGTCCTACATCGGCAGCCATGACTTCGGCGGCATCGGCCTGTTGTCCTACGGCCCCGACATGGCGGTGGTGGCGGTAGTGTCTCTCGCCTTCTACTACTGGGGCGTCAACAGCGGCTGGCGCACGCGTTACCTGGACGCCGAGCACGATGCCCGCGCCGTAGCCGACATGCAAGCCGCCGAGAGCGCGCCGCGCGGCAAGCTGGCCGGCCAGCAAGCCTAAACCTCTCCCGGGTGCCGCTCAGCCGGCTCCCGCCGCGGGCGGCCTCGCGCCGCCCTCGGCTTCCAACTCCTCTCCCAAAGCGTCCAACACCGGCAGAAACGCCCGCAAAGCGGCGCTGCGATACGCGGCCTTGCGCGTCAGAACCGCCGCCGTGCGCGCCGGCAACGGCGTTTGCAATTCCACCGCCCCCAGCTCCGGATGCCGCCGCGTGATCGCCCTCGGCAGAATGGTGGCGCAATCGCTGTGGCGGACGATCTCCATCACCGCGCCGATGCTGTTGGCCTGCGCCGCGATCCGCGGCTTCAGGCCCAGTTCCCGGAAATAGCGATCGATATGGCCGCGAGTGGCGAAATCCGCGCTCAATAGCGCCCAGGACGTCTGCGCCAAAGCCTCGGCGTCCACCGCTTCCGCCTGTCGTCGCCATGGGTGGCCCTCGCCCACCACCACGGCCAGGGTTTCGCTAAACAGCGGCCGCGCGTCTATCTCCGCCGAGCGCGCCTGGTCGAAGGCGATTCCGACATCGATCTCATCCTCCAGCAAGGCCAGCTCGATCGCGTCCAGCGTCGCTTCGCGCACGCCTAGTTCGATGCCGGGGTAGAGGCTGCGCAGCCGCGCCGCCAGCGGCCCCAACAGGTAGCTGGCGAAAGTCGGCGTCATCGCCAGCCGCAAACTGCCGCGCGACAAATCGCCGACATCCCGAGTGGCTCGTCGCGCGGCCTCCAACTCGCGCAACGCGCGGCGTGCGTATTCCAAATAAGCGGCGCCGGCGTCGGTGGGCCGCACCATCCGCCCGCCGCGGTCCAGCAACTGCGCGCCCACCGTCTCTTCCAATTGCTTGATCTGCTGCGACAGCGTGGGCTGCGAAACATGCAGCGCCTCGGCCGCCCGAGTGAAGTTGCCGTGCTCGACAACGGCCTGCAGGTAACGGATATGTCGAAGAATCATGCGCCAAAACTATAGGAAATAATTATGGCAATCATTTTATATCGGTCTTGGACCCTATAGAAAAAAAGCCTCATCCTTGGCGCATCCCTTCCCCGCCAAGGAGCAAGCCATGCAAGCCCTCATCGACGGTTTTCTGAAATTCCAACAGGAAGCCTATCCCCAGCGTTCTGCGCTGTTCCGCCAGCTGGCGGACAGCCAGGCCCCCGGCGCCTTGTTCATCACCTGCTCGGACAGTCGTGTGGTGCCGGAACTGCTGACGCAACAAGAACCCGGCGAGCTATTCGTGATCCGCAACGCCGGCAACATCGTTCCCTGCTACGGGCCGGAACCGGGCGGCGTCACCGCCTCGGT
The DNA here is from genome assembly GCF_011602385.1 of Chromobacterium fluminis. Lineage (NCBI taxonomy): Bacteria > Pseudomonadati > Pseudomonadota > Betaproteobacteria > Neisseriales > Chromobacteriaceae > Chromobacterium > Chromobacterium fluminis. The sequence goes on from NZ_JAAOMA010000014.1 coordinate 19,855, forward strand.
GGAATACGCGGTGGCCGCGCTGGGCGTCGCCGACATTGTGGTCTGCGGCCACTCCGACTGCGGCGCGATGACGGCGATCGCCAACGGTCATTGCCTGGACCATCTGCCAGCGGTGGCCGGCTGGCTGCGCCACGCCGACTCCGCCAAAGTGGTGAACGCGGCGCGCCGGCACGACGACGCCCGCCAGCGGCTGGACGACATGGTGAAAGAAAACGTCGTCGCCCAACTGGCCAACCTCAAGACCCATCCCTCGGTGGCGCTGGCGATGCGCCAGGGCCGGCTGACCCTGCACGGCTGGGTCTACGACATCGAAACCGGCGCCGTCCTGGCCCTGGACCACGCCAGCCAGCGCTTCGTTTCCCTGGCGGATTTTCCGCTGACCCGCGCCGCCTGAAAGCGGCGCGTCTCCCTCAAATCAAAGGATAAGGACTCTCCCATGCAACACTCCAATATCAATCAGGATCTCCGTGTAGAACTGACTGCTCGCGCCCTCGCCGCCAAGGCCTTGAAAGACCTGAGCTGGGAACAAGTCGCCGCCGACACCGGCCTCAGCCTGGCCTATGTCACCGCCGCCGTGCTGGGCCAGCACGCGCTGCCCAAAGCCGCCTCGGAGTTGGTCTGCCAACGGCTGGGCCTGAACGCGGCCGACGCCTTGCAGCTGCAAACCATTCCCTTGCGCGGCAGCATTCCCGGCGGCATTCCCACCGACCCCACCATTTACCGCTTCTATGAAATGATCCAGATCTACGGCACCACGCTGAAGGCGCTGGTGCACGAGAAATTTGGCGACGGCATCATCAGCGCCATCAATTTCAAGCTGGACATCCGCAAAGAGGAAGACCCGGACGGAGGCGAACGCGCGGTGATCACCCTGGACGGCAAGTTCCTGCCCAATAAGCCGTACTAAGAACCTGTTTACGATCTGCTGCGCTGCGGCGATACGGCGTTGAAAATGCCTTCGAAATGCTCATGTACCGTGTGTGCATTCCGCTTTCTCAGCTGTTTTCGCCTTGTCTCGCTCTGGCTCGCGGGATCGTAAACAGACTCTAAAGAAACGTCCCTCAGCCTTTCTAGATTCAAATCCGCTTCACGGATAACGAGGGGCTAGCCCCATTCCGCCCTTCTGCCTAGCGGCGCATCTTGCGCCGCTGTTTTTTTGCCCACGGCAAAACGCCGGCAGAGCTCAAACCGGGCCGACCAAGGCCGCTTGACACCGTTGACGCCGCCCTCTTAGTTTGCAAGTTAACTTTCTCGTGAGCGCAGCTTGCCGCGCCGCAAGCCAATCAGGGGGTCACGCCATGCAAGACGACAAGCCGATCACGAACATCGCCACCCTGGCCATGCTGCTTGCGCTCGCCATCCTGGGTGCCATCATCGGCATCCAATTACTGAGCACCCTGGGCATCACACCGAGCACCTCCATCATCGGCGCGCTGCTGGCGATGCTACTGGCCCGACTGCCCTGGCGCATGTTTCGGCCTTATCGTTCCATCCATACCCAGAACCTGGCGCAGACCGTGATCTCCTCCGCCACCTTCGGCGCCGCCAACAGCCTGCTCATGCCCATCGCCGTGCCTTGGGCCATGGGCATGCCCGAGCTGATCCTGCCAATGTTCTGCGGCGTGGCCGCCGCCATGCTGCTGGACGGCTATCTGCTCTACCGCATGTTCGACACCCGGGTCTTCCCGGCCGGCAACGCCTGGCCGATAGGCACCGCCACCGCCGAGGCCATTCTCGCCGGGGACCGGGGCGGCCGTAACGCCCGCCTGCTGCTGGCCGGCATGGCCACCGGCATCGTCGGCGCGATGCTCAAAATACCGATGGCGGCCTTTGGCACCGCCTTCATCGGCAATATCTGGGCGCTGAGCATGTTCGGCCTGGGCCTGTTGCTGCGCGCCTACTCCGAACCCATCGCCGGCATCGACCTCAACGCCCGCTACCTGCCGCACGGCGTGATGGTGGGCGCCGGCCTGGTCGCCCTATTCCAGGTGGCCGGCGCGATCCGCGGCAAGCAGGCCGATAGCGGTCGCGCCACCACCCCGGACCGCGAGGTGCGCCACGCCTTGGGCCTGGGCGCCGTCGGCTATCTGCTGATCTCCATGCTGCTGGCGCTAGCGGGCGGCCTGTGGAGCGAAATGGCGCTGCCCATGCTGCTGCTGTTCGTGCTCTACGCCGCTTGCGCCGCCTTCGCCCACGAACTGATCGTGGGCATCGCCGCCATGCACTCCGGCTGGTTTCCTGCATTCGCGGTGGCGCTAATCACCTTGATCATCGGCATCTTGCTCGGTTTTCCCCCTTTGGCGCTCTGCCTGTTGACCGGCTTTACCGCCGCCACCGGTCCGGCCTTCGCCGACATGGGCTTCGATCTGAAAGCCGGCTTCATCCTTCGCGGCCATGGCAGCGACCTGCCGGCGGAACAACATGGGCGCCGCATCCAGATGCTCGCCGCCATGGCCGCCTTTGTCATCGCCATCCCGGTCGTCTGGCTGGTCCACTCTGGCTATTTCGCCCAAGACCTGCTGCCGCCCGCGGCGCGGGTGTTCGCCAAGACCATCGCCGCCGGCAGCCAGGCGAACCTGGCCTACTCTCTGGGACTGTGGGCCATTCCCGGCGCCATCATCCAATGGCTAGGCGGCCCTCGCCGCCAACTCGGCGTGCTGCTCTCCACCGGCCTGTTGATCAACAACGCGGCCGCAGGCTGGGCGGTGCTGCTTGGTATCGCCTTGCGCATCTTCATCCGCCGCCGCTGGGGGGAAGCCGCCCGACCATCAATGGAAGTGATCGCCGCCGGCTTCATTGCCGGCGACGCGCTCGCCAGCTTCTTCGGCTCCCTGTTCACAACGCCCGGCAAACGTTAAGGACGGGCTCGCGCTCTCACCGTCAGCGGCGAATGCCAGCAGACACCAAACAAGGAAGCATGACATGAGCTTGCAACAAACCCTACAAGCATTTGAGTTGCTGGATAGCGCCAAAGTGGGCGGCCGGGATATCGTCGAACGATTCGCCGCCGATCCCGGCGTCCGCGCCGTCAGCACGCGCGTCCAGGGCGCCAAGGGTGGCACCGACTTCATCCGCATCGACATCCCCGGCTCCCATGGCAAAAGCGCCGGCGGCGCGGCGCCCACTCTGGGCATCGTCGGCCGCCTGGGCGGCATCGGCGCCCGCCCCGACCGTATCGGTCTGGTGTCAGACGGTGACGGGGCCGTCGCCGCCGTCGCCTGCGCGCTGAAGCTGGCCCTGATGCAGCGCAATGGGGATCAACTGGCGGGCGATGTGGTCATCACCACTCATATCTGTCCCGATGCCCCCATCCTGCCGCGCCAGCCGGTGGACTTCATGGACGCGCCGGTAGACGACGCCACGATGAACCGCTACGAGGTGGCCGCCGAAGCGGACGCCGTGCTGTCGATAGACACCAGCAAGGGCAACCGCATTCTCAACCACAAGGGCTATGCGATCTCGCCCACCGTCAAGGAAGGCTATATCCTGCGCGTGGCCGATGATCTGCTGCGTATCATGGAGCGAAGCAGCGGCCGCCCGGCGGTGACCTTTCCCATCACCACCCAGGACATCACGCCTTACGGCAACGGGGTCTATCATCTGAACAGCATCCTGCAACCCGCCACCGCGACGGCGGCGCCCGTCGTCGGCGTCGCCATCTGCGCTGAAACCGTGGTGCCCGGCAGCGCCACCGGCGCCAGCCATGAGACCGATATCGCGCTGGCGGTGAAATTTGCCGTGGAGGTAGCCAAGGCATTTGGCCGCGGCGGCTGCCAGTTCTACGACGCAAAGGAGTACATCCGCCTGCTGGAGCTGTACGGCAGCCTGCGCCACTTGCAAACCCGTCAGTAGGCGGGGCCCTCAAGAACAAGCTCCACCTCGTTTCCGTGCGGCCAGTCCGACTCGGCGATATTCGCCACCCTAAATCTTGAGCCGATGGTTTTCGCGTTCAATGCGAACGGCTTAGGGTCTGTTCCAAGCCTCGCAAACCAGAGCAAGACCAGGCGAAAACAGCGGAGAAAGCAGAATATAGACGTGGCACATGAGCATTGCTGAAGTGGTTTTCAACGCCGTATCGCCGATGCGCAGCGGGCTTTGAACAACGTCTTAGGGAAGAGGGAGTATAGATTGATTAATACGTTGCATCAGTTCAGAACTTACCTGCTTGCTGCACATAATATATCGCTTAAGCCCCTCGGGTATGTCTTTGAATTTCAATATCGTCAATTTTTTTGAATCTATTTCCTTTTTCTGCAGAAAGAATTTATAGTCCTCGACATCAATCAACATATAATCCGCGCGTTGCGAGATAATCATTTGGGCTAGTTCCCCTGGCGTTACCGTTGAATCCATCACTGCGGCGGCCGCATGATCAATCATCGCATCCAATTCGGTGCCATAAGAAACGCCGGCAACTTTACCAAGTTTAAATTCAGTGCTGGCGAGCAGAGCTTTTAGCGTGCTGATTTTTTGAATATTTTCTGAGGATTTGGTGTTGGCCAATACCAGATGCGGCTTGTCTTGATGAATTGCCAAGGAAAAACGGGCGAAGGCCTCGCGCCCGGGGGTTTTATACCAACCTGGAGAGCAGATCCGTTTTTTATTTGCTTCAATATTGTTGATAATACGTTTGGCAGGAACTTCTTCAAACTCCGCCGGCACGGCCGCACGGTGTAAAATTTCAATCGTCCGCTCCAGCAAAAAACCTGCCGGCTTTCCATTTTGACTATAGCTGTAGGGAGGTTTGTCTCGGTACTCCAAGAACAAGACCGGCTCCGCCAAACAGCTTGGCACAAACCCCATAAATGAGAGAATAAAGAACAGCCGCTTAGCCATGTTTTCTCCTGATGGGGTCAATAATGCAAGCGAGCATGGGAAGGCATAAAAAAACCTGTTTACAATCCGCTACACGTCGAGAGACGACATACGGTGAGAACGTCTCCCGAATCCGCGTGTCCCATGTGTACATTCCGCTTTCTCAGCCGTGTTCACCTTGCCTTGTCTCGCGAGATCATAAACATACTCTTAGGCCGTTAAACCGAATAGAAAACACGGCTATCGCATGTCCCATGCGTAAAATCTTGTGAATATAAAAATTTAAAACGGCAGTGATGGATTCACTATAGGATCATTTTGACCTTGCGGCGGCGCATCGGATGACTCGTTGGAGAGCCTGAATACGGCAGTGGATAAATGATTCGCCATGACATGATGGGTTCAATGAAGCGCGGAGCCGGCCGCCATAGCGGGGCACAAAAAAACCCGCCGACACAATGTCGGCGGGTTTTGTCTGCAACGGAGCCGCTTACAGCGCGGCCAGCGCGGCGTCGTAGTTCGGCTCTTCGCCGATCTCGGCCACCAGCTCGCTGTGCAGCACCTTATTGTCCTTGTCCAGCACCACCACCGCGCGGGCGGTCAGGCCGGCCAGCGGGCCGGAAGCCAGCTTGACGCCGTAGTCGGCGGCGAACTGCGGATTGCGGAAGGTGGACAGGGTCACCACATTGTCGATGCCTTCGGCGCCGCAGAAGCGCTTCTGCGCAAACGGCAGATCCGCGGAAACGCAGAGCACCACGGTGTCGGCCAGCTTGGCGGCGCGTTCGTTGAACTTGCGCACCGACATCGCGCAGGTAGGGGTATCCACGCTCGGGAAAATGTTCAGCACCTTGTTCTTGCCGGCGTAGTTGTCCAGTTTGACTTCGGCCAGGTCGGCGGAGGTCAGGGTCAGCGCCGGGGCTTGCTGGCCCTTGGCCGGCAGCGCGCCGGCCACTTCAACGGGATTGCCGCGCAAAGTAACGGTAGCCATGTGGGAATTCCTCATTTGGGTTAAGGGGTGAGAGACTCCGCTAGTGTGCGGCAGCTTGGCCGAATTTCAACCCCTCCCAAAGTAGGGCCAAGCCCGTATTAGGCCACCGGCCGGCTGCGCAGCCGCTCGGAACGACCGCGCAACCACTCCAGCGTCAGCAGCATCAGCACCGAAAAACCAATCAACAGCGTGGCCGCCGCAGCGATGGCGGGGCTGAGGTTTTCGCGGATGCCGCCGAACATCGCCCTCGGCAGCGTCGCCTGCCCCGGCCCGGCGACGAACAAGGTCACCACCACCTCGTCGAAGGAGGTGCCGAAGGCGAACAGCGCGCCGGAGATCACCCCTGGCGCGATCAACGGCAAAGTCACCTTGAAGAAAACCCGCAGCGGCGACGCGCCCAGGCTGGCGGCGGCTCGCACCAGATTGCGGTTGAAACCCTGCAACGTGGCGCTGACGGTGATCACCACGAAGGGCACGCCCAGCGCCGCGTGCAGCAGCACCAGCGTCAAATAGCTGTTGTCCATGCCCAGGGGCGCGAAAAACAAATAACCGGCCACGCCAACGATCACCACCGGCACCACCATGGGCGAGATCAACACCGCCATCAGCAGGCCCTTGCCGGGAAACTCGGCGCGGGTCAGGCCGATGGCGGCCAGCGTACCCAGGGTCATCGCCAGCACGGTGGCCAAGGGCGCGACGATCAGACTGTTCTGCAAGGCCCGCATCCACTCCGCCGAGGAAAAGAACTCCTGATACCAACGCAGGGAGAATCCGTTGAGCGGGTAGACCAGGAAGGCGCTGCCGTTGAAGGACAAGGGAATGATCACCAGCACCGGCAGCACCAGGAACAGCAACGTCAGGCCGCCCAGCAAGCGGTGCAGGTAAAACCAGAGCCGCTCTTCCGGCAAAGTGTGATGGCTTGGCATGGGTGTAGCTCTCCACAGTTTTGGTTTGATTCAAGCGGCGCCAGGACGCGGTTTAGCCCAGCCGCAACCGCTCGCTGCCCACCAGCCGGTGGTAGACCGCGTACAGCAGCAAGGTGGCCGCCAGCAACAGGCCGCCCAGCGCGGTGGCCATGCCCCAGTTGATGGTGGTGTTGGTGTAGAAGGCGACGAAATAGCTGACCATCTGGTCGTTGGGGCTGCCCAGCAAGGCCGGGGTGATGTAATAGCCGATGGACAGGATGAACACCAGCAGGCAGCCGGCGCCGACGCCGGCCACGGTCTGCGGCGCGTACACCCGCCAGAAGCTGGCGAAGGGATGGCAACCCAGCGAGATCGCCGCGCGCAGATAGCTGGGGGAGATGCCCTTCATCACGCTGTAAATGGGCAGAATCATGAAGGGCAGCAGAATGTGCACCATGGCGATGTAAACGCCGACGCGGTTGAACACCAGCTGCAGCGGCTGTTCGATCAGGCCCAGGCTCATCAAGGCGGCGTTGATCAGGCCGCCGGACTGCAGCAGCACGATCCAGGCGGCCACCCGCACCAGCACCGAGGTCCAGAACGGCAGCAACACCATGATCATCAGCAGATTGCTGCGGCGGGTGGGCAGGCTGGCCAGCAAATAGGCCAGCGGATAGGCCAGCAACAGGCACAGCGCGGTCACCACCAGGCTCATCCAGAAGGTGCGGGCGAACACGTTCAGATAGATGCCCTGGTCCGGCATCGCGCGGCTGATTTCGCCCAGATCGTCGATGCGGTGGTCCAGCGCCGCCAGCAGATAGTAAGGGGTGTAGACAGACTGGTTGCGGCGTATCGCCAGCCAATAAGCCGGATCGCCCCAACGCTCGTCCAGCTCGGTCAACGCCTGTTTGAACGAGGACGGCGCCGGCTCCAACGGCAAGGCGCGCGCGGTTTTGCCCAGCAAGCTGCGATAGCCGGGCACCTCCATGTTCAGCCGCTTGCCCAAGTCGCCCAGCGTCTGTTGTTCGCCGGCCAGCCGCACATCGTCGACGAGCGCGCGGTAGGCTGTTTCCGGCGGCAGCGACTTACCGTCCCAAGCCGCCAGCGCCCGCACCGTCCGCGGCAGCGTGCCCGCCACTTCGGGATTGTCGACGCTGCGCAGCAGCAACGCGCCGATGGGCACGATGAAGGTCAGCAGCAGAAACAGCAGCAGCGGCGCCACCAACGCCAGCGACTTGAGCTTGCCCAGCCGCTCCGCCCGGGCCAGCCGCGCCTTCAGGGGCAGCGGGGCCGGCGCGGACGCGCGGGAATGAGATACCGAGGAAGCGGTCATGGCTTGGACTCCGTCAAAACGGCCGCCGGAAGGCGGCCTCCGCTAAATGAAGGACGAGCGCTTACTTAGCCGCCCAGGCGTTGAAACGCTGTTCCAGGCTCTCGGCGTGATCGGCCCAGAACTCCAGATTGATTTTCAGCGCGTCCTTGATGTTCTGCGGCGCGGTGGGCAAATCCGGCAGCTCGCTCTTGTCCAGCAGCGGAATCGCCCGCTTGTTGCTGGGGCCGTAGGCGATGTTCTGCGAATAAACCTTCTGGTTTTCCGGCTTGCTGGCGAAGGCGATGAACTGATAGGCCTGATCGCGCTTGGGCGTGCCCTTGGGAATCGACCAGTAGTCGAAGTCGTAGAGATTGCCGTTCCACACCACTTTCAGATTCTTTCCTTCCTTGCGCGCCACCGCGATGCGGCCGTTGAAGGCGGAGCTCATCACCACATCGCCGGAGGCCAGGTATTGCGGCGGCTGGGCGCCGGCCTCCCACCACTGCAGATAGGGCTTGATCTGGTCCAGCTTCTTGAAGGCGCGATCCACGCCGGCAGGCGTGCCCAGCGCCGGATAGACATCCTTGGCCGCCACGCCGTCGGCCAGCAGCGCGATTTCCAAGGTGCCCTTGGCGCCCTTGCGCAGGCCGCGTTTGCCCGGGAATTTCTTCACATCCCAAAAATCCTTCCAGCCAACCGGCGCGGTCTTCAGCTTGTCGGCGTTGTAGGCCAGCGCGGTGGACCAGACAAAGATGCCGATGCCGCAAGGCTGAGCCGCGCCGGGCACGAAATCCGCCTTATTGCCGATGCGGGCGTAGTCCAGCCGTTCCAGCAGGCCCTCGTCGCAGCCGCGCACCAGTTCCGGCGACTCCACCTCCAGTACGTCCCAGGACACGCTCTTGGTGTCCACCATCGCCTTGAGCTTGGCCATTTCGCCGTTGTACTCGCCGCTGACCAGCTTGAGCCCGGCGCTCTTCTGGAACGGCGCGTAATAGGCCTTGGCCTGGGCGTCCTTATTGGCGCCCCCGTAGGAAATCACCGTCAAATCCTTGGCCGAAGCCGCGCCGGCCAAAGCCAGCGCGGCGCCCAGCAAGATGAATCCTTGTTTGACTGCCATCCTCATTCTCCTTGTTAACTGCATCGTGGCGCCGGTCAGGCCGGCGCGGCTTTCAAAACCGACGCTCAGCGCAGGGCCCAGGCGTTGAAACGCTGCTCCAGGCTTTCACCGTGATCGGCCCAGAACTCCAAATCCACCTTCACCGCGTTTTTCATGTTCTGCGGCGCGGTGGGCAGCTCCGGCCGTTCCGCTCTGTCCAGCAGCGACAACGCTTTCTTGTTGCTGGGGCCGTAGCTGATGTTTTGGGAATAGACTTTCTGGTTCTCCGGCTTGCTGGCGAAGGCGATGAAGCGATAGGCGGCGTCCTTGTTGGGCGAGCCTTTGGGGATGGCCCAGGAATCGAAGTCGTACAAGCTGCCGTCCCAAACGATCTTCAGGTTCTTGCCCTCTTTCTGCGCCGCGGCGATGCGGCCGTTGAATGAACCGTGCCGCCGGTATTTCAACTCCGCCGGTTCCCGGTTTGAGCTCGCCCTCGCCAAGCGACGGCACAAGGTCGGGTCAAGAAAACCGCCCATCCCTGTCAAAGCTTGTAGCCGGGATCAAGCCGGTCCAGCCGGCGCAGCAACGCCTTCCAGGCCAAGTCGATGAACATATCGTCCTTCAGTTCCTGCTCGCCCACCTCGCGCCCCGGCTCGTTGAACTGGCGCTCGGTCCGCCGGCAAACCTCCACGGACGGCAGGCGCAAGGCCCCGGCCGCCTGCGCTGCCAACTGGATGTCGCAGGCCTTTTCCAGGTAGTACATGCGCAGGAAAGCCTGCTTGACCGTTTCCCCCACGGTCAGCAAGCCGTGGTTGCGCAGAATCAGCACCGGCTTGTCGCCCAGATCCCGCACCAGGCGCGCCTGTTCGTTGAGGTCCAGGGCGATGCCTTCGTAATCGTGGTACGCCACCTTCCCGTAGAACTCCATCGACATCTGATTCACCGGCAACAAGCCCTCCGCCAGGGCCGCCACCGCGCACCCTGCCCGGGTATGGGTATGCAGCACGCACTGCGCATCGGGTCTTGCAGAGTGGATGGCGCTGTGGATGACGAAGCCGGCCGGGTTGACCAGGGCGTCTTTCTCGTCCAGCGCCAAGCCATCAAGACCGATCTTGACCAGGCTGGACGCGGTGATTTCGTCGAACATCAGCCCGTAGGGGTTGATCAGGAAGTGGTGTTCCGGCCCAGGCAAGCGCACCGAGATGTGCGTCGAGATCAGATCGCTCATGCGAAAGTGCGCAATCAGCCGATAACAGGCCGCCAGTTCTCGACGTAGTTGCCGCTCCCCCTCTGACTCCACGGGCTGGGCGCCCTGCTGCGGGGTAGGGCTGAGCTTTGCTGAGATTTCCATCATTCATTGCCTCGGAATGTGTATCCGCCCCCATCGGGGCCCTCTGACGGCGCCTGCCGGCGCCGCGACAACCGCGCTTACTTGGACTTGGCCACCCAGGCGTTGAAGCGCTGCTCGAGCTCCTCGCTCCTATCCACCCAAAACGCCGTGTCCTCGCTAAGCGCCACGGCGAGATTCCGCGGCGAAGTCGGCAGGTCTCGGCTCATTTTCGCGTCCAGCATCTGAATCGCCTTGCGGTGGGTGATGCCGTAATCGATGGTGTCCGCATAGACTTTCTGGTTGACCGGCTGCGTGGCGAAGCGGATGAACTTCAGCGCGTCGTCCTTACGCGGGCTGCCCTTGGGAATCGCCCAGTAGTCGTAGTTGTAAACCGAGCCATTCCATACCATCTTCAGGTTCTTGCCTTCCTTCCTCGCTTCGGAAATTCGGCCGTTGTAGGCCGAGCTCATCACCACGTCGCCCGAGACCAGAAACTGCGGCGGCTGGGAGCCCGCCTCCCACCACTGGATATTCGGCCTGAGCTGGTCCAGCTTGCGGAAGGCCCGATCGACGCCCGTCGGGGTGGCCAGCACCTTGTAAACCTCCTTCGGCGCCACGCCGTCCGCCATCAGCGCGAACTCCAGATTGTCCTGCGCGCCCTTGCGCAAGCCGCGCTTGCCCGGAAAGGTCTTCACGTCCCAGAAATCCTTCCAGCCGGCCGGCGCCGCCTTCAACTTGTCGGCGTTGTAGGCCAGAACGATGGACCAGACGTTCATGCCTATCCCACAGCTCTGCACCGCGCCGGCTAGAAAATCCGCGGGCTTGCCGATCTTGCCGTAATCGAGCTTTTCGAACAGGCCTTCGTCGCAGCCGCGCGCCAGCGCCGCCGGCTCGACTTCGACCACGTCCCACGACACGCTCTTGGTGTCCACCATGGCCTTGATCTTCGCCATCTCGCCGTTGTATTCCGCCCCGATCACCTTGATGCCGGTCGCCCGCTGGAAGGGGCCGTAATACGCCTTGTCCTGAGCGGACTTCCCGGCGCCGCCGAACGAGATCACGGTCAGAGCGGCAGCCATGGCCTCGCCCACGAAAGCCAACCCCAGGGCCATAACGACCAACTTGATGCTTGCAGTCATTTTCAGGTTCTCCTTTGCAAAGGGAGTGCTGCCACTCCTTGCTATTCCTGAACCAGCGGATCGAGCGCGCGCACATGCTCGACCTGCCAGCCCAGCGGCACCACGTCGCCGACGGCGAGCGTGGCATCCAGTTCCGCGATGGCTTGCTTGACGAAGAAGTTGGGCTTGCCGCACACCTCCATGCGCACGCGCACGTGGTCGCCCAGATAGATGAACTCGGCCACACGGCCGGAGAAGCGGTTGTCGCAGTGCTCGCTATGGCCGTTGAGCAAAATGCGCTCGGGGCGGATGGACAGCGACACCCGGCTGCCGGTCTCGCCCACTTTCACCGCCAGCGCCGCCACCCGCTCGCCGCGCTCCAGTTCCACCAGGCAGCGCTCGCCGTCCTGGCTCAGCAACGTGCCTTGCAAGCGGTTGTTCTCTCCGATGAAGTTGGCGACGAAGGCGTTGCCCGGCCGCTCGTAAAGTTGGGCCGGCGCGTCTACCTGCTGGATTTCGCCCTGGTGGAACACCGCCACCCGGTCCGACATGGTCAGCGCCTCGCCCTGGTCATGGGTGACGTAGACCACGGTCACGCCCAGCCGCTGGTGCAGATGCTTGATCTCCATCTGCATGTGTTCGCGCAATTGTTTGTCCAGCGCGCCCAAGGGCTCGTCCATCAGCACCAGCTGCGGTTCGAACACCAAGGCGCGCGCCAGCGCCACCCGCTGCTGCTGGCCGCCCGACATCTGGCCCGGATAGCGGCCGGCGAAGGCGTCCAGCTGCACCATGGCCAGCGCCCTCTTCACCTTGTCCTGAATGTCCGCCTTGGACACCCCGCGCACGGACAGCGGGAAGGCCAGATTTTCCGCCACCGTCATATGCGGGAATAAGGCGTAGTTCTGGAACACCATGCCGATGTTGCGCTTGTGCGGCGGCACTCGATTGATGGAGCGGCCCGCCAATTGGATCTCGCCGCCGGTCGGGGTTTCGAAGCCGGCCAGCATCATCAGGCTAGTGGTCTTGCCGGAGCCGGACGGCCCTAGCAGGGTGAGGAATTCGCCGCGGCGGATATCCAGGTTCAGGTTTTTGACGATGAGATTTTCGCCGTCATAGCTTTTCTGGACGTTGAGGAAGCGGACAAGCACATCGCTGGCTGCGGACATGGCGGCGGCACCTGAAAGTGAATGCGTACGCCAACCATGCTAAGGAGCGCGGCGCGCGCCCGCCATCGGCGGGCGGCGGATTTTGCCATCGGGATAAACGGCGCTCGCTGTAGGGAAATTCTTAGTGCGCCGCAGCAGTCAAGCGCGTTAAAACAGCTGATGTTCGATGGCGTAGCGCACCAGATCCGCCAGCGACTGCGCGCGCAGCTTCTGCATCAGCCTGACCTTGTGGGTGCTGACGGTTTTGGCGCTGATCGCCAGCAGCTGCGCCACCTCATTGACATTGGCGCCCTGCGCCAGGCGCTGGAACACCTGGAATTCGCGCTCGGACAGCTGAGCGTGCGGCGGCCTCTCGTCGCTGAGATTGACTTCGAACACCAGCCGGTCCGCCAACTGCGGGTCGATGTAGCGGCCGCCACCGGCCACTTTGCGGATCGCGGTCAGCAGCAGCGCCGGATCGCTGTCCTTGGTGGCGTAGCCGGCGGCGCCGGCCTTGAGCGCGCGCGCGGCCATCTGCACCTCGTCGTGCATGGACAACACCAGGATGGCCGGCGCTTGGGCCATCGCCCGCAGGCGCGGAATCACGTCCAGGCCGCTCAGGCCCGGCATCGAAATATCCAGCAACAACACATCGCAAACGGCGGCGCGCAAGGCGTCGAACACCGCGCCGCCGTTGGCGGCTTCGCCGACCACTTGCAAATCATCGGCCAGGCCGATCAGTTGCTTGATGCCTTCGCGCACAATGGTGTGGTCTTCCGCCACAATCACTCGAATCATGTCTCCTCCTCCCCTTCATCCGGCCGCAAAGGCAGCCGGGCCGTCAAACTACAGCCCTGCCCCGGCGCGCTAGCGATCTCCAGGCCGCCGCCGAACATCAGCAGGCGTTCGCGCATGCCCACCAGGCCGTAGGAACCGCCCGTCTCCCCCGGCCGCCGCTCGAAGCCCTTGCCGTCGTCGACAATGCTCAGCGTCAATTCGCCCGGCTGCGCCTGCAAATGCAGCGTTACCGTGTGAGCCTCGGCATGGCGCATCACATTGGTCAGCGCCTCCTGCAATACCCGGAACAGGCCCACCGCCTTGGCGTCGTCCAGACGCAGCGGCGTTTCCGGCACCAGCACCAGACAAGGTATGCCGCTGCGGGCCTCGAAGCGACGCGCCTGCCATTCCACCGCCGAAGCCAGGCCCGCGTCCAGTATGGGCGGCCTCAGCGCGGTGGCCACGTCGCGGACCAGGGCGAAAGTCTGAGCAATCAGCTTCTTGATGCTGGCCAGCCGCTCCGCCGCCGCGCCCTCCGACCGCTCCAGACTCAGTTCCAGCATCGAGGTTTCCAGCTTGAGCACGGTCAGCACCTGACCCAGCTCGTCGTGCACCTCGCGCGCGATATGCGCTTTCTCCTCCTCGCGCACCGTTTCGAGGTGAGCGGCCAAGTCTCGCAGCATGGCGCGCGACGCGCTCAGTTCCAGCTCATTGCGTTTGCCGGCGCTGATATCCCACAGGATGCCGTCCCACACCATGCCCGCCGCGCCGTGCCGGCGGGCGCTGGCGCGCAGATCGGCCCAGCGCTCCGCGCCGTCGCGGGTCAGAATCCGGCCCTGCCAGCTCCAGTCTCGCTGCTCTCGCCAAGCCGCCCGCCAGCTCTCGCGCAGGCCGGCGGCGTCCTCCGGATGCGCCAAGGCCAGCAAGCCCTCCGGCCGCGCCAGCAAGTCCGCGGCCGGATAGCCGGTCAGCGCCAGGCTGGCCTCGCTGACGAAGGCCAGCCGCGGGTCTCCCGCCGCGTCGCCGCGCTCCAGCCGGAACACCAAGCCCGGCACATTTTCAGCGATGCCCTTGAAGCGCGCCTCGCTTTCCCGCAAGGCGGCGCGCGCCTGTCGCTTCTCGGTAACGTCGTGCATAAAGGCCACCAGATAGTCGGCGCCGCCGAAGCGCAGAAAACTGAGCGAGACATCCACCGGCAAGCTGCCGCCGTCGGCGCGCAGACAATCGATTTCGAACTGCAACAGGCCCCGACTGCGCGCCCGGCTCCACAAATCCAGCCAGCCGTCCATGTCCAAGTCCGGCTGGAAGCGAGACAGCGGCTGCCCCACCGCCTGCGCCTCCGCGCACCCCAGCATCGTCAGCGCGGCCTGGTTGGCGTAACGCAGCCGGCTGTCCCAGTTCAGCCACAGAATGCCCACCGTGCTGTGATCCACCGAGAACTGGGTCAGCCGCAAAGCCTCGGCGCCGGCCTCCCGTTGCGCCAGCGCCTGACGCGCAGCCGCCAGCGCCTGCCGCATCTGCCGCTGTTGCCTGCCCCGCCACAGCAATGCGCCGACCAAAGCCAGGATGAGCAACCCCGAAACCTGGCTCAGCCGCCGCCAGAACGACAGACTGCCGCCCAAGGGCGTCGGCTCCGCCTGCACCCAGCGCGTGTAAAGATGGCCGCGCTGCGACGCCGGCATCGCGCTCAAGGCCCGGTCCAGCAGCGTAGCCAACTGCGGCCAGTCCTGCCGCGACGCCAGCCGCAGCAGCCGGGTGGCGCCGCTGTCGCCCACCGCGCGCAAGGGCGAGAACTCGGGCTCCCGCAGCAGCTGGTTCAGCTGCGCCTCGTCCACCACCGCGTAATCCGCCCGCTGCTGCAGCACTTGCTGCAACGCGGAACGGTCCGAACCGGCCGGCCAACGCCGCAAAGCCGGATAGTTGGCGGCCAGGAAAGCCGCCGCCGCGCCGGGTTCGGCCACCGCCACCCTTACGTTGCCCGGCAGTTGCTCCAGCTCCAGCGCCGCCGCCGGCTCGCCGCGTCCAACCAGCTTGTAGGGTATGCGCAGGAAGGGGCCGGAAAACAGCCAGTAACGCAAGCCTGCCGGTGTCTGCTCCAGCCCGGGCGCGACATCCACGCTGCCCGTCCGCGCCGCCGCGCTCAATTGCGTCTTGTTCGGATAGGCCGTCCAGGCCAGCTTAAGCCCTAGCTCGGCGGCCAGCCGATTCATCAGTTCCACGTGCGAGCCGCTCAGCGCTTGCCGGCGCGCGTCCAGCACCGCGTACGGCGCTTGCGGCACCACGCCCACACGCAATACAGGATGCCGGCTCAACCAGTCCCGCTCCGCCGCAGACAGGCTCAGCGCCCAACTAGGCGACGCCAGCCACAGCGCCGCCAACCCCGCCATCCACAATAAGGCTTTCAATGCGTCCCTCCGGCGCGCCGGACGGCGCGCATGACTCCATACTGTGGCAGCGCGGCGGCGCTGTCTAAAAAATCAAACGCAAAGCGGAAAAGGTTGTGGCAAGAGGCGCAGGCGGCGGGCCTGGCGGACGGGCGACGGAGGGGAGAGCAAGGCTGACTGACCCAGCGAAATGGCTCCGGGTTTGGAAAATGCGCCGCGGCTGGCCAGAAAGCGTGAATTGCGCTGCATGGCCGGCGGCGACATCAGTATACTGTGACGCTATTCGAAAAATTGTCGAAAATACTAAGCAGAGGCCGACAAGGGCACGCCACCGAGGTTACAGGCATGGATATTGGATTTCGCGTCAAACAAGTGCGAGAGCACTTCGCGCTGTCGCAGCGCGAGCTGGCGAAACGGGCCGGCATGGCCAACGCCACCATCTCGCTGATAGAACAGAACCGGGTCAGCCCGTCCATCAGCTCGCTATTGAAGCTGATCCAGGGCTTTCCGATGACGCTGACCGAGTTCCTGACTTTTGGCGAACCGCCGCCCAGCGACCCCTACACCTTCCGCCGCGACCAACAACCGGACCTGGGCCGCGACGGCTTGAAACTGCTGATCATCGGCGCCTCCAACCCCAATCGCCAGATGCGCATGCTGCGCGAGCTGTATTCGCCGGGCGCGGACACCGGCAAGGAAATGATCACTCATCCGGAGGGCGAGGAGTGCGGCGTGGTGGTTCGCGGCACGGTGGAGCTGACCGTGGACGGCCACATCAGCATTCTCTCCGCTGGCGACGGCTATTACTTTCCCAGCACCCTGCCGCACAAATTCCGCAATGTCGGGCCTGACGAGGCGGAGATCATCAGCGCCAACACCCCGGCCAATTTCTGAGCGTTTTGTCTCGCTCTAGCTCGCAAGACACTGCGAGAACGGCTGAAGCAGCGGATCGTAAATAGGTTCTGAGGCCGGATCAGGCCCGGCCCATCCCCGCCAAAGCCTGCCGTCCCAGCCGCTGCGGCAGCAAGCTGCCGGCCACCATGCCGACAATGCTGAAGCCCAGGCCCACCAGCTGCGGCGGCCAGAACGCGTCCACCGGGCCGAACCAATCCAGCGCCAGCCAGCTGCCCAGGCCCAGCGCGATGGCCAGCAAGGCGCCCTGCGGCGTGGAGCGCTTCCAGAACAAGCCGGCGAACAACGGCGCCACCGCCGACACCAGCGTCACCTTGTAGGCATTGCCCACCATTTCGTAGATGGTGGCGTCAGACAACAGCGCGAACACCGTGGTGACAATGGCCAAAGCCACCACGGTCAGCCGCATCGCCAACAGGAACTGCCGATCCGACATCACCGGGATGAAACGGCTGAGCACGTTCTCGGTAAAGGTCACCGACGGCGCCAGCAAAGTACCGGACGCGGTGGACATGATGGCGGACAACAACGCGCCGAAGAACATCACCTGCGCGAACAGCGGCGTGCGCTCCAGGATCAAGCTGGGCAGAATCATCTGCGCGTCCTGCTGCATCCAGCGGCTGACCATGGTCGGGTCGATCAGGGTGGCGGCGAAGCCGATGAAGATGGGCAGCATGCAGAAGGTCAGGTACAGGCCGCCGCCGACGATGGACGCGCGCGCGGCGACATTCTCGTTCTTGGCCGACATCACCCGCTGGAAAATATCCTGCTGCGGAATCGAACCCAACATCATGGTCAGCAAGGCGCCGACGAAGCCGACGACGTCCTTGGGCGACATGCTGGGAATCATGGTGAACTTGTCCTGCGCCGCCGCGTGCTGCAGCACTTTGACCGGGCCGCCGGCCATATCGCCTATCAGCCAGGTCAGATAAAGCAGGCCGGCGACAATCACCGTCATCTGGAAGAAATCGGTCAAGGCCACCGACCACATGCCGCCGAACAGCGTGTACACCAGCACGATGCCGGCGCCCAGCAACATGCCGGCGTTGGCGCTGATCGCGCCCTGGGACAGCACGTTGAACACCACGCCCAGCGCGGTCAACTGCGCCGCCACCCAGCCCAGGTAGGAGGCGATGATGCACAGCGACACGAACAGCTCCACATTGCGGCCGAAGCGCTGTTTGTAGAAGTCGCCTATGGTCAGTAGATTGAGCCGGTACAGCGGCCGCGCGAACAACAGGCCCACCAGCACCAGGCACATCGACGAGCCGAACGGGTCTTCGACGATGCCGGCGAAGCCCTTGTCGATAAAGGTGGCCGGAATGCCCAGCACCGCTTCCGAACCGAACCAGGTGGCGAACACCATGGCGGTGACGATGGGAAACGGCAGGCTGCGGCCGGCCACGGCGAAATCGCGGGCATTGCGCACGCGAGTGGCGGCATACAGGCCGATGCCCACGGACAACAACAAATAAACAACGACGAAGCCAATCAGCATGGGAAGGATGTTCCTCTTCTGGCGGCGCGCGCACGCGCCAAAACGGCGGCCCAAAAGCAAGAGGCCGGCGGGGGTGCCTGACACCCCGCCAGCCTCTCTCAATTCCTGAAAACCCTGATATCTTGCCTTTGCCATCAAGGGTTTGGGGGGCGATGATAACGCAGCTTTTTCCCGCTGTGTACCCATCGCCGGGTAGTTTTTTCACACCCGCCCCAATTTGCCCGAATGTCATCGCCGGCGCGTTGCCGCCCATCCGTCTTTTCCGCTTGCCGCCGGTCGTCGAAGCCGGATTTACGCGCCCGTTTTCAGCGGGCCGGACGATGGACGTTCAGTCTCCCCTGTCCTCGATGAACAAGGCCTCCTGCTCCACTTTGCACTGCTTCTCCTGCATCTCCATCGCCAGGCCGTGCAGCAAGGGCGGCAGGCCACCGCCCATCAGACGCGCCAACTGCGTCTGCTCCGCCTCGCTCAAAGGCTGGGCGCCGTTGGCCAACGTCAGTTGCTCCGGCTGCATCCGCCACGGCGACCATGGCCGCCCGGCCTGCTCCGCCACCTGGCCGGCGGCCATGGCGACGGCGATGCCGGACGGAGCCAGATCGCAAGCGATCTGCACCGGCACCCGCAGCAGGGTTAATAAGTGACGAACCGCCTCGCGCCAGCGCTGATGCGGCTGGCCCGGCACCCAGATGGTCAACACCGGCAGCGCTTGCTGGCTAAGCGTCTGGAACACGCTGAGGTTCTCCACGATGCGCACGCTGCGGATCGCGCCCTCCACCGCGCTAACGCTCATCAACGCTTCCGGCCCCAAGGCCACGCCTTGCTGCAGCAAGGCGGCGGACAGCAGGCATTGCTGCCCGGCCCACAAGCCCAGCGGCCCGGACAAGAAAACGTGCGGAGTGTGGGCGGCGATGCCGCAGGCCTCCAGATCCACGCCGAACTCCGCCAACCACTGCCGGTCCGCGGCGCCGAAAGCCTTGCTGCGCCCCAGCGCGCGCTGCGAAAACTGGCGCTCGGTGCCCCAGCAGCCGTCCAGCAGCCATTGGTCCAGCGCCTGGGCCAGCTTCAGCCGGCGCTCCAGCGTAGAGGATTGCAGATGCGGGCTCAGGCTTTCCGCCAAGCCCAACAGCAGCGGATGGCGCGGCTGCCAGCCGCGCCACAGCTCCACTACCTCGGTCTGGGGCCGCGCGTCGGCCATGCCCAGCAAATGGCGCAGGCCGTACATGTCCAGCCATTGCACCCAGAACGGTTCCAGCTGACTGAGGCGCAAGCCGGTTTCGGCGTGCAGTTCCACCTCGCACCAGCCGGCCTCCAGCAAGCGGCGCAGCAGGTTCGCCGCCAGGGCGTGACTGTCCGCCAGCGCGAGCAGGCTGCTCCAGCGCATGCGATTGCGGCGCGATTTGAGCCAGCCGTCCACCAGTTCCTGCTCTTCCTGGCTCAGCAACAGCGGCTGCGGCGCGGCCTGCGGCGTCAGCAGCAGATTATGGCCGCGCGCGCCCAGCGGGGTGCGGCGAACGGAATCGGGATCGATCTGGGACAACCAATGCGACATAGCGGGCGACTCGGTGAAAAGGCGGATGAGGAATAGACCATTTTTCCGCCAGAAATTCAATGCCGCGCCGCGTATCGGGAGCCGGCCCTCAAGCCGCTTGCCAGGCGATGACTCGATCGCGGCCGCCGGACTTGGCCTGATACAGCGCTTGGTCCGCCCGATGGAAAGCCTGCTGCAAACCGCCGTTCCCCACCTGACAAACACCGGCGCTGACCGTCACCTGCCCATGGGGAAAAGGGGCGGCGCGCACCTGTTGGCGGAAACACTCCAGCCGCGCCTGCCCCGCCGCGTCGCTGCGCGCCGCCAGCAACACGCCGAACTCCTCACCGCCGATGCGGCCGTAAATCTGGTCGTGAAAGGTTTCGGCCAACAAGGCGCTGACCTCGCGTATCGTCTGATCCCCCACCGCGTGCCCGTGGGTGTCGTTGATGCGCTTGAATAGATCGATATCGATGATGGCCAGATAGAAGGCGATGTCCTCATGTCCAAGTGCGTACTCCGCCTGCTGCAGAAAGGAGCGTCGGTTGGGCAGGCTGCTCAGCGAGTCGTAAAATGCCTGCCGCCTCAGCTTGTTCAATAACAGATGGTTGCTGCGCAGGGTTTGCACCACCTGCAGATGCACCAGCACCATGCCGCCAATGATGAGGGCCAGAAAGCCGAAGCCGTAAATGGTCTGTTCGCCGCCCCAGCGCAGGAACACGCGCGCAGGATCGAACACCAGCAACAGCAGCCCCCAAAAACTCAGGGTGTGCCATACGTTGGACATGCTGATCGACATCACCAGCGCCGACACGCCCAGCGTCGGCAACAACAGGTATTCGCCGTAGCCGCCGGCATCCAGCGCCCGCTTCATCGCCAGGCAATACCCTATGGCGAACAATACCTGCCATAACAGCAAAAAACGGCCGCTCCGCGCCACAATCTGCAACAGGATCAGGCCGCCCAAACCCAGGCCCACCGCCAGAAACACCCATCCCGGCACCATGCCGCCATACAGGCGGCGCACCAGCAAAAAACCCAGCGCGGCCAATACTCCCACCCCCTGAAAGCCCAGGCTGCGCCATTGAAAAGCGTCGATCAGATAAGCGTCGAAGTCTTGCTCCAGCGGCCGTACCGGCGCAGGTATCGTCATCGCATCATGCTCCCGCCCACACGCGTCTGATATCGCGTCTTGCTGTGGTATAGGCACCTGAACCGCCCCCATGCAATCTTCCCCGAGGCCGGCTGGCCCCCCGCTCTCCCGGAGGCTATAATCGCCGCCTTCGACGCGGCGCGGCTCTGGCCGCGCGCTTTGCTTTTTGTCTTCCATGGATTGGCCCGCACCCGATGTCCGCAGTCTGTCGCCGGCAGGACGCCATTGTCCTGCGCCCGATGCAAGTTCAAGATTTTCCCGCCGTGCTGCAAGTTCAGCAACACTGCTATCCACCGGCGCTGATAGAAAGCCGCGACGCGCTGGCTTCGCGCCACCGGCTATCCCCGGACACCTGCTGGGTGGCGGAGCGCCCCGGACAGTTGCTGGGCTATGTGTTCGCCCACCCCTGGGCCGGTGGCCGTCCGCCCAGCCTGAACCGCCCGCTGGAGCAGTTGCCGGAAGCGGTCGACACCCTGTTCATCCACGATCTGGCGCTGCACCCGGACGCGCGCGGCCATGGCCTGGGACCGCGCCTAGTGCAAACCGTGCTGGGCCAGGGCCGGCGGCGCGGACTGCGCCAGGCGCGGCTGGTAGCGGTTCAGGGCGCCGCGCGCTACTGGAAACGCTTTGGCTATCAGCCCTGCTCGCGCGACGATTACACCCGCCGGGCCTACGGCGAAGGCGCGGTCGGCATGCAACGCTCCTTGTAAACGCAGGCCTCATCGGCGCGCCAAAACGCCTATGCTGCAAGGAAGATTTGGTCAGCCCCTTGGCCAAGCTATGATAGAATCGCGCGCAACGTATTCAATTCCTTATGAAAATACTCATAGTCGCCCTGTGTGCGGCATGGCTCGCCGCCCCGGCTCTGGCCGGCCGTTTGCTGCCGATGGAACTGAAGGCCGGCACCGTCCGCGCCGCGGATGACGCCACCATCGAGTTCGTCAAGAAAGACCGCTCCTTGCTGGAAAGCCTGCTCGGCATTTTCATCCGCTCCGAACGCCAGTTCCCGTTGGCGCCCGGCCTGCGCATCTTCGACGAGCACAACCGCTTCCTGCTGCGCGGCCAACTGGAAGGCCTGGAAGGCCGCCCTGTGGGCGTTACCTTCAATATGCAAGGCCAGATCAACCGGATCTGGGTGCTGCGTCCCGAGGAAGTGGAGATGCTGAAGCAAAGGGAAGCCGAAGCGGCCGCCCAGCCGTCCCAATAAACTCAGCCGCTCGCGGCGCGCTTGTCGGGCCTGGCCCGACGGCGAACTGAAACACGCTGGAATCTAGCTGCAATGAAAAAGGTATATATCAAGACGTTCGGCTGTCAAATGAACGAGTACGACTCGGACAAAATGGCGGACGTGCTGTCCGACTCCGAAGGCATGGTCAAAACGGACAATCCGGAAGAAGCCGACATCATCCTGTTCAACACCTGTAGCGTGCGCGAAAAGGCGCAGGAAAAAGTGTTTTCGGATCTGGGACGCATCCGCCCGCTGAAAGAAGCCAAGCCCGATCTGATCATCGGCGTCGGCGGCTGCGTGGCGTCGCAGGAGGGCGAGACCATCGTCAAACGCGCGCCCTACGTCGACGTGGTGTTCGGTCCGCAGACCCTGCACCGCTTGCCGGACCTGATCAAGTCGCGCCAATCCAGCGGCAGCTCCCAGGTGGACATCTCCTTCCCTGAAATCGAGAAGTTCGACCACATCCCGCCGGCCAAGGTGGAAGGCAGCGCGGCTTACGTTTCCATCATGGAAGGCTGTTCCAAATATTGCTCCTTCTGCGTGGTGCCCTACACCCGCGGCGAGGAAGTCAGCCGCCCCTTCGACGACGTGCTGACCGAGATCGCCGGCCTGGCCGCGCAGGGCGTCAAGGAAATCACCTTGCTGGGACAAAACGTCAACGCCTATCGCGGCGCGATGTCCGACGGCGAAATCGCCGATTTCGCGCTGCTGCTGGAATACGTGCACGAGGTGCCGGGCGTGGAGCGCATCCGTTTCACCACCAGCCACCCGCGCGAGTTCAGCCAGCGCATCATCGATTGCTACGGCAAGCTGCCCAAGCTGGTGTCCCATCTGCACCTGCCGGTGCAAAGCGGCTCCGACCGCATACTGACGGCGATGAAGCGCGGCTACACCGGCCTGGAGTACAAATCCATCATCCGCAAGCTGCGCGCGCTGCGGCCGGACCTGTGCCTGTCGTCCGACTTCATCGTCGGCTTCCCCGGCGAAACCGAGGCCGACTTCGAACAAACGCTGAAGCTGGTCAAGGACATGGAGGTCGACTTCAGCTACGTGTTCATCTACAGCCCGCGTCCGGGCACGCCGGCGTCCAATCTGCCGGACGATACCCCCCACGCGGAAAAAGTGCGCCGGCTGGAAGCCCTGAACGAGGTGATCGAGGCCAAGGGCTTCGCCATCAATCAATCCATGGTGGGCACGGTGCAGCGCGTGCTGGTGGAAAGCGTGTCCAAGAAAGACGCCACCATGCTGGCGGCGCGCACCGCCAACAACCGCGTGGTCAACTTCGTTGGCCACCCGCGCCTGCTCAAGCAGATGATAGACGTGCGCATCACCGAAGCCCGCCCGCACTCGCTGGTGGGCGAGGCGCTGATCGCGGAAACCGTCTGAGCATGACGTCCGCCCGCCATTTTTTTGCGCCGGCCGCCGCGGGCGGGCGTATGCTTGGCGCTTTCCATCCGAGCTGACGCCGCCATGTTCATCGTTTCGCTAAGCTACATCGCCCCGCTGTCCGATATCGACGCGCTGCTGGAACAGCATGTCGCCTGGCTGCGGCAGGGCTACGCTTCCGGTTTGCTGCTGGCCTCCGGCCGCAAAACGCCGCGCACCGGCGGCGTGATCCTGGCGCGCGGCGAACGCGCCGAGCTCGAGGCCCTGCTGGCGCGCGACCCGTTCGCCGTCGCCGGCCTCGCCCGCTATGAAATCACCGAGTTCCACGCCAGCATGAGCGCGCCGGAACTGGATTGTCTGCGGAACATTTGATGAGCGCCGCAGCCTTAACCCTTGTCCATCTGCCATCCCGCCCCGCCGCGGGCCGCCCAGAACGACCCAGACTACGAGCCGCATGACTACATCGCACGCCGAACCCCTCAGCTTTAACCCTGTCGACAACGAACGGCTGGCCCGCCTGTGCGGTCCGCTGGACGAAAACCTGAAACAGATAGAAACCGGCCTGGACGTGACCGTGCAGCGCCGCGGAGAAAGCTTCCGCGTGCAGGGCGAACAGGCCAAGACCGGGGTGGAGGCGCTGACCCGGCTCTATCTGCTGGCGGAAAAACAGGAGCTGTCGATAGACGACGTGCAACTGTGCCTGGTGGAACTGCGCCGTCACGCGCCCAACGGCGCCACGGCGGCCGCCGAAGACGAAGACGTTCCGGTGCTGGTGACCCGTCGCGGCGATTTGCGCGGCCGCACGCCGCGCCAGAGCCGCTACATCAAAGCCATCCAGCAACACGACATCACCTTCGGCATCGGCCCGGCCGGCACCGGCAAGACCTATCTGGCGGTGGGCTGCGCGGTGGACGCGATGGAGCGCGACACGGTCAAACGCATCGTGCTGGTGCGCCCGGCGGTGGAGGCCGGCGAGAAACTGGGCTTCCTGCCCGGCGACCTGGCGCAGAAAGTGGACCCGTATCTGCGGCCGCTCTACGACGCGCTGTACGACCTGATGGGCTTTGACCGCGTGACCCGGCTGTTCGAGAAGAACCTGATCGAGATCGCGCCGCTGGCTTATATGCGCGGCCGCACCTTGAACAACGCCTTCATTATTCTGGACGAGGCGCAGAACACCACACCGGAACAGATGAAGATGTTCCTTACCCGCATCGGCTTCGGCTCCAGAGCGGTGATCACCGGCGACGTGACCCAGATCGACCTGGCCCGCCATCAGAAAAGCGGCCTGGTCGAAGTGGAGCGCATTCTGGACAAGGTGCGTGGCATCCATTTCCATCATTTCCAGAGCGACGACGTGGTGCGCCACCCGCTGGTGCAGAAAATCGTCGACGCCTACGACCAATACCAAAGCAAGCAAGATGAAAAAAGCTAAGCGCAACCCGCTGCTGGCGCGCCTGGCCGCGCGCCTGGAACTGAGCCTGGACGTGCGCAGCCAAACCGCCGCGCTGCCGCGGCCCGCAGATTTGCGCCGCTGGAGCCAGGCGGCGCTGCAAGCCGGCGTCAAGCAGGCCCAGGTCAGCATCCTGATCGTGGACGCGGATGAAGGCCGTCAAATGAACCGCGACTACCGCGGCAAGGACTACGCCACCAATGTGCTGAGCTTCGCCCTCAACGAGGGCGACCCGGTGCCGGGCCTGCCGCTGATCGGCGATCTGGTACTGTGCGCGCCGGTGGTGGAAAAAGAGGCCGCCGAGCAAAACAAGCCGCTGCAAGCGCATTACGCCCACCTCTTGGTGCACGGCATGCTGCATCTGCAGGGCTTTGACCACGAGCAAGACGACGAAGCCGAAACCATGGAGGCGCTTGAAACCGTCATCATGCAGAGGCTAGGATATCCCGACCCCTATCGAGAGGAGCAGTTCTAAGAAATGGAAGACCCCAGTAAACCGCGGCCGACTTGGCTGGAACGCCTGTCCACCATGTTGCTGCGCGAGCCGGAAGATCGCGAAGAGTTGATCGAGCTCTTGCACAACGCCTTCGAGCGCAATCTGCTGGACGCGGAAGCGCTCGGCATGATCGAGGGCGTGCTGGAAGTCAGCGAGCTGACCGTGCGCGACGTCATGATCCCGCGCAGCCAGATGAACGTGATCAGCTGCGACGACCCGATCACCCGCTTCCTGCCGATGGTGATTGACTCCGGACACTCGCGCTTTCCGGTGATAGGCGACAGCAAGGACGACGTGCTGGGCATTCTGTTGGCCAAGGAACTGTTGCGCTACTTCCACGCGCCGGCCAGCTTCGATTTGAAAGCGGTGCTGCGTCCGGCGGTGTTTGTGCCGGAATCCAAGCCGCTGAACGTGCTGCTGCGCGATTTCCGCGCCACCCACAACCACATGGCGGTAGTGGTGGACGAATACGGCGGCGTCTCCGGCCTGGTGACCATCGAAGACGTGATCGAGCAGATCGTCGGCGACATCGAAGACGAATACGACACCGAAGACGACGAGGAAGACATCCTGCCGGTGCGCGGCCATCAGCGCTACCGGGTCAAGGCGCTAACCGAGATCGAGGACTTCAACCATTACTTTGAAACCGATTTCGAAGACGACGACGTCGACACCGTCGGCGGCCTGGTGATCTCCCTGACCGGCCACCTGCCCAAGCGCGGCGAAGCGGTGGAAGCCGCCGGCCTGCGCTTCACCGTGCTGCGCGCCGACAACCGCCGCGTAGACACCCTGCTGGTGGAGCGGATTCAGGCCGGCGAGACCAGCGAGGCCTGAGGAGCTGTTTAAATCTGCTGCGAATCGGAGCCTTACACGGCGAGAACCCCTTAGAAATGATCATGTACCCCGTGTACACTCGCTTTCTCATCCGGTTTCGCCCTCGTTCGCAAGCTCGAAAGCAGGCTCTGAAAACCATCTCCAGGCGCAAGAGGCCGGATTGGGCTTGGTGCCCGCGTCTCCCGCTCCTAAGATGAATATCAGCTATTTGACAATCCGTCGGCCGGCTTTTGCCGGCCGGCTTCGCCTGATGCCTACCATGCGCACTTTACTGGTCCTGCTGGCAGCCGCCTTGGCTGGCAGCCTCACACTATTCGCCTTCGCACCCTACCGCTTGTTCTGGATCATGCCCCTGTCGCTTGCGGCGCTGGCGGACCTGACCCAGCGCCACCCGCAACGCGCGTTCTGGATCGGCTATGTCTGGGGCTTGGCCGCCTACACCAGCAACTTCAACTGGATCTACAACAGCCTGCACGACGTGGCCGGCCTGCCGGTCTGGATCGCCTTGCCGCTGGTGCTCTTGCTGCCGGCCTATCTGGCGCTCTACCCGGGCCTCGCGATGTGGCTGAGCGCCCGCGTCACCGCCAAGCCTTGGCAACGCTGGCTGCTGGCCTTTCCGGCCTTGTGGGAGCTGGGGGAATGGCTGCGCGGCTGGGTGCTGACCGGTTTCCCCTGGGCCGCCGCCGGCTA
This sequence comes from Chromobacterium fluminis, assembly GCF_011602385.1. Lineage (NCBI taxonomy): Bacteria > Pseudomonadati > Pseudomonadota > Betaproteobacteria > Neisseriales > Chromobacteriaceae > Chromobacterium > Chromobacterium fluminis. Next base: position 46,903 of record NZ_JAAOMA010000014.1, read on the forward strand.
CTCCCAGATCACGGAAAGCCCGCTGGCCGGCTACGCGCCGCTGGGCGGTTCCCATCTGGTCACCTACCTGGTGGCGTTGTCCGCCGGCGCGCTGGCGCTGATGATTCACAGCGGCGGGAAGATGCGCGCCGGCCTGCTGATCGCCGCGCTGGCGGTATGGGGCAACGGCTTCTGGCTGAAAAGCATTGAATGGACCTTGCCTCAGGGCAAGCCGATCAGCGTGGCGCTGGCCCAGGGCAATATCGCCCAGGAACTGAAATGGTCGCCGGAAAACCTGGAAGAATCCCTGCGCGTGTATTACCAGCAAGTGGCCACTGCCCGCGCCGACCTGATGCTGCTGCCGGAAACCGCGCTGCCGCTCTTCCTCGACGACCTGCCGTCCGGCTATCTGAGCATGATGGAAGGCCAGGCCCAGCGCGCCGGCATGGCGCTGGCCACCGGCGTGCCGCGCCGCACCAACGACGGCCGCGGCTATTTGAACGCGGTGGTGGCGCTGACCACGCCGGGCCGCCCCTTCTTCGCCAAGGACCACCTGGTGCCCTTTGGCGAATTCATCCCGGTGCCCGGCCTGATAGGCTGGATCTACCAGTTCATGAATATGCCGATGTCCGGCTTCAGCAGCGGCGGCGCCAATCAACCGCCGCTGACGCTGGCCGGCGAGAAGATCGCCTTCAACGTCTGCTACGAGGACAGCTTCGGCGAAGAACTGATAGGCCCGGCCTCCCAAGCCAGCATCATGGCCAACGTCAGCAACCTGGCCTGGTTCGGCAAAAGCGTGGCGATGAGCCAGCACCTGCAGCTGTCCCAGGCCCGCGCGATGGAAAACGGCCGCTACATGCTGCGCGCCACCAATAACGGCATGACCGCCATCATCCGCCCGGACGGCGAAATCGCCGCGGTGGCGGCGCCCTACACCCGCCAGGTGTTGCAGGGCTTCGCCCAGGGCCGCCAGGGGCTGACGCCCTATATGCGCCACGGCAATATGCCGGTCTTGATAGGCTGCGCGGCGCTGCTGCTGCTAGCCATGTTGCTGGGGCGCAAACACCGGCCTTGAGCTGTCCTCCGCCTTGCTAACGCGCGATGTTTCCACACTGGAACATCGCGCGTTTTGACATTCGCCCCCGGATTCCCGATCATCATTCGCCGGCGACGCGAACCGGTCCCGTACCGGAACCACACCAAGAAACGCCGCGCCGCCTCTACAAGGGAAAGAAACACCATGAACGAGAGAAAACTGGAAGCCGGGATCGTCACCAACTTTTCCGAGCGCATGAGCTACGGCGGTTATCTGTGCCTGGATGAACTGCTGGCCTGCCAGAAACCGCTGTCCAATCCGCCGCACCACGACGAGCTGCTGTTTGTGATCCAGCATCAAACGTCGGAATTGTGGATGAAATTGATGCTGCACGAATTGCAGGCCGCGGTGCGCTTCGTCCAGCAGGACACGCTGGGGCCCAGCTTCAAATGCCTGGCGCGGGTCAAGCAAATCCAACGCCTGCTGTTCGAACAATGGGCGGTGCTGGAAACGCTGACGCCGTCCGAATACATGGAGTTCCGCGACGTGCTGGGCAACTCCTCCGGTTTCCAGTCCCACCAATACCGTTCCATCGAATTCCTGCTGGGCAACAAGAATCAGGCGATGCTGAACGTGTTTGCCCACGAGCCGGACAAGCACGCCGCGCTAAAAGCCATTCTGGACGCGCCCAGCCTGTACGACGAATTCCTGCGCCATCTGGCGCGCCGCGGACTGCCGGTGCCGGCCTCCAGCCTGGAACGCGACTGGTCGCAGCCCTATCAGCGCAACCCGGAGCTGATCCCGCTGTTCAAGCTTATTTACGATCAGCCGCAGCAGCACTGGGAAGCCTATGAGATGGCGGAGAAGCTGGTGGACGTGGAGGAATACTTCCATCTGTGGCGCTTCCGGCACATGAAGACGGTGGAACGGGTCATCGGCTTCAAACAGGGCACCGGCGGCTCCAGCGGCGTGCGCTTCCTCAAGCAGGCGCTGGAGCTGACTTTCTTCCCGGAGTTGCTGGACGTGCGCACCGAGATAGGCCGCTAACGCGGCGGGGGGAAACGGCGACGGCCCGGGCCGCCGCGCCGCCTCTCAACAGCGGAAGCGCGACACCAGCCCGCGCAGATTGCCGGCCAGCTGGTTCATGTCCGCCAGCGCCGCCGAAGCGGTGGATGCCGCCTGCGCGTTCTTGCTGGAGCTCATCGCAATCTGCTCGACGTATTGGGCGATATCCTGGCTGGCGGTGCCCTGCTCCTTCAGCGCGTGGGAAATATCGTTGACCACGCCCAGCACCCCGCCGGCGCTCTGACGGATCTCGCCCACCGCCGCGCCGCCCTGCTCGGCCAGCTCCAGACCGTTCTTGGCGCGCCGCACCGCCTCTTCCATCGAACCGTGAGATTGGGTGGAGCTTTGCTGGATCTCGGCAATCATGCCGGCAATCTCTTCGGTAGCCTGAGCGGTGCGCTCGGACAGCTTGCGCACCTCGTCCGCCACCACCGCGAAGCCGCGGCCCTGCTCGCCGGCACGCGCCGCTTCGATCGCCGCGTTCAGGGCCAGGAGATTGGTCTGATCGGCGATGTCCTTGATCACTTGCATGATGCCGGAGATCACCTGCGCCTTGTCCACCAGCTCGTTGATGGTGCCGGCGGCCAGTTCCACCGATTCATTGATGCGGCGCATTTCCGCCACCGCGCGCGAGATCACCTCGCTGCCCTGCTGAGATGACTCGCCAGACTGTTCGGACAGGTTGCGGGCGTCCTGGGCGCGATCGGAAATATGGTTGATGCTGACGGTCAGCTCTTCTATCGACGCCGCCATCGAGGTGGCCGCCTCGCTCTGCCGTTCCGAACCGTTGGCCACTTCGCTGGCATGGCTGCTGACATCCGTGCTCATCTCCGACACCCGATTGGCCGCGGCGGCGATTTCGCCCACCAGCTGCCTCAACTCTCCCTGCATGCCGGCCACATTGGCCAGCAGGCTGTCGCGGTCGCCAGCCTTCACCGGCACCGCCATATCCAGCTGGCCGGCGGCGATGCGCTTGACGATGTCCACGGTGACCGCCGGCTCGCCGCCCAACTGGCCCAGCACGCTGCGCATGATGTAGCCGCCCAAGCCGGCCAGCAGCAGCAGGATTACGCCAACCTCCAGCGCCAGGTTGAACAACGATTTGTGATAGGCGGCCGCCACATCGTCCAGATAGATGCCGGTGCCCAGCACCCAGCCCCAGCCGGGGGAGGTCATCAAATAGGAAATCTTGGGCTGCGGCGCGTCAAAACCCGGCTTGTCCCAGACATAGCCGGCATAGCCCTTGCCGCCGCCGGCGCTCAAGGCCTGGTCGAACAGCTGGCCCATGTCCTGGCCGCTCCCCTCCTTGACCCCGTGCAGATTTTTGCCGATCAAGGCCGGCTTCACGCCGTGGGCGACGTAGGTCAGGCCCTTGTCGAAGGCGAAGAAATACTCGCGCTCGTCGTAGCGCATGCTGCTCAACGCCGCCGCCGCCAGTTGCTTGGCCTGCGGCTCGCTCATCTTGCCGTCCGCCGCCATCTTCTCGTAAGACGTCACCAGCGCCGCTGCGGACTCCACCAGATTGCGCGTCTTGTCCTTGCGATCCTGCAACATGGCGTCCCGCTCGCGCATCACCGAGAGCACGCCTATCGCCGTCACCAGCAGCGCCATCGCCACCAATAGCAAAAGCAGCCGGCCGCGCAGGCTCATTGTTGTTTTATTCATCTCCATCTCCCCACACCTTGTTAGCTTATTCTAGACAGTGCTTATCGCTCTTTCTTATGCGATTAATCCCAGTTTGAGGCATTTCGATGAAAAATATCAATAGCATAAAAAAACCCGGATCGCTCCGGGTTAAACTGGACGCGAGCACGCGTCCAGAGTCGTCATTCCGTCCTTACTTCATTGTCGGCATCACGAATTCGGCGGTCATCTTGGCCGGCCAGCGGCTGGTCACCGTCTTCATCCGGGTATAGAAACGCACACCCTCCGGGCCGTGCATATGGTGGTCGCCGAACAGCGAGGCCTTCCAGCCGCCAAAGCTGTGGAAAGCCATCGGTACCGGGATCGGCACATTGATGCCCACCATGCCCACCTGAATGCGGTGACTGAACTCGCGCGCGGCGCCGCCGGAACGGGTGAAGATGCTGGTGCCGTTGGCGAAGGGATGGGCGTTGATCAGGCTGACCGCGCTGTCGAAGTCCGCCACCCGCACCACCGCCAGCACCGGCCCGAAGATTTCCTCCTTATAGATGGTCATCTCCGGCGTCACATGGTCGAACAAGCAGCCGCCGAGGAAAAACCCGTCCTCGTGACCGGGATGGCGGTAGCCGCGGCCGTCCACCACCAGTTGCGCACCTTCGGCCACACCCTGATCGACATAGCCTGTCACCTTGTCCAAGTGCTGGCGCGTCACCAGCGGCCCCATTTCCGCCGTCGCGTCGTCGCCCACGCCTATCTTCAGGTTGCGCGCGCGTTCGGCCAGCCGTTCCACCAGCGCGTCGCCGATGTCGCCCACCGCCAGCACCACCGAGATCGCCATGCAGCGCTCGCCGGCCGAGCCGTAAGCGGCCCCGATCAGAGCCTCCACCGCGCCATCCAAATCCGCGTCCGGCATCACCACCAGGTGGTTCTTGGCGCCGCCCAGTGCCTGCACCCGCTTACCGTGGCGCGCGCCGGTTTCGTAGATGTACTGGGCAATGGGCGTTGAGCCGACGAAGCTGAGCGCGGCGATGTCGGGATGGACTAGCAAGGCATCCACCGCCTGCTTGTCGCCGTGCACCACGCTGAACACGCCGGCCGGCAGGCCGGCCTGCTGCAGCAGTTCCGCCAATAGCAGCGCGGCGGACGGGTCGCGCTCGGACGGTTTGAGGATGAAACAGTTGCCGCAGGCCAAGGCTACCGGGAACATCCACAGCGGCACCATGGCCGGAAAGTTGAACGGGGTGATCCCGGCCACCACGCCCAGCGGCTGGCGCATGGAATGACTGTCGATGCCGCCGCCCACCTGTTCGGTGAACTCGCCTTTCAGCAGTTGCGGAATGCCGCAGGCGAACTCCACCACCTCCAGGCCGCGGGCAACCTCGCCGATGGCGTCGGACACCACCTTGCCGTGCTCGCTGGAGATCAGCGCCGCCAGCCGCTGCTGGTTCTGCTCCAGCAACTCCTTGAACTTGAACATCACCCGCGCCCGCTTCAGCGGCGAGGTTTCCGCCCAGGCAGGGAAGGCCTTGCGTGCCGCCGCCACCGCGGCCTGGACCTCGTCCGGGCTCGCCAGCGGCACGCGGGCGGCGACGCTGCCCAACGCCGGGTTGTAGACATCGCCAAAGTGGCCGCTCTGGCCTTCGCAGCGTTCGCCGCCGATGTAATGAGGAATGGTCTGCATCTTATGTTCCGATTCGAATGAATTGAGTATTCGGCGCCGCGCTTACTCGCAGGCGCGCAAGGCGGAGGCGATGGTGTCGAACAGGCGGTCGATCTCGTGCTTTTCGATGATCAAGGGCGGCGACACCGCCAGGATGTCGCCGGTAAAGCGCACCAGCACGCCTTGTTCCCAGCACTTGAGGAAGACGTCGAAACCGCGCTGCCCGGCCGCGCCGGGGCGGCTGTCCATTTCGATGCCGGCCACCAGGCCCAGGTTGCGGATGTCCTTGACGTAGGGCTGGCCGCGCAAGGCGTGCGCGCGCTCCTCAAAATAAGCGGACAGGCCGGCGGCGCGCTCGAACAACTGCTCCTCGCGGTACAGGTCCAGCGAGGCGATCGCCGCGGCGCAGGCCAGCGGGTGGGCGGAATAGGTGTAGCCGTGGGGGAACTCGATCATGCGCTCGCCGGCGGCTGCCATGAAAGCGTCGTGGATCTCCGGCTTCACCAGCAGCGCGCCCATCGGCACCACGCCGTTGGTCAGGCCCTTGGCGCAGGTGATGATGTCCGGCAGCACGCCGAACTTGTTGGCCGCCCAATCCGCGCCCAGGCGTCCGAAGCCGGTGATCACCTCGTCGAAGATCAGCAAGATGCCGTAGCGGTCGCAGATTTCACGCAGGCGCCGCAAATAGCCCTTGGGCGGGATCAGCACGCCGGTGGAGCCGGCCATCGGCTCGACAATGACGGCGGCGATGGTGGACGGATCGTGCAGGGTCAGGATGCGCGCTTCCAGTTCGTCGGCGAACTCGGCGCCGTGCTCGGGCTCGCCGCGGCTGAAAGCGTTGCGGGCAAGGTCGTGAGTGCTGCGCAAATGATCCACCGCCGGCAAGGACACCGGGAAGTGCTTGCGGTTGCCGGCCATGCCGCCCACCGAGATGCCGCCAAAGTTGACGCCGTGATAGCCGCGCTCGCGGCCGATCAGCTTGACGCGGGCGGCGTCGCCGCGCACGCGGTGATAAGCTACCGCCATCTTCAGCGCGGTGTCCACCGCCTCCGAGCCGGAACCCACGAAGAAGGCCTTGCTCAAGCCCTTGGGCGCCATCGCCACCAGCTTGTCGGCGGCCTCGAAGGCCTTGGGGTGCGCCATCTGGAACGGCGGCGCGTAATCCAGCGTCGCCACTTGGCGCTGCACCGCCTCGACGATGGGCTTGCGGTTGTGGCCGGCGGTCACACACCACAAGCCGGCGCTGCCGTCCAGGATCTGGCGGCCTTGGTCGTCGGTGTAATACATGCCATCGGCACTCACCAGCATGCGCGGGGCGCTCTTGAACTGGCGGTTGGCGGTAAAGGGCATCCAGAACGCGTCCATCTGCGGCTGATTCATCGTTGTCTCCCCTGGCTCTCGGCCGAATGATGACAACTAATCTAGCGGCTGCACCAATACAATTACAGGTACAGTTGGCGCGAATTTGCACAGTCCCGTATCGGCAAAATCGCCAGTACAGTCAAAACTATGAAAAAACCCGGCCGTAGCCGGGTTTTCACAAGACAGTTGCACTCGTTCAGAACGTGTTCAGGTCTTACAAGCGCGCAACAGATATTGAACAGGTTCTCAGACGCGGAAGCTGGAGAACAGCTGCCGCATATCTTTGGCCGCCTGCGATAGATCATTCAGCGTATCGTGCACCGTCTGCAATGCGCCGTCGCTGTCGACGATGCGGCCGTTGATCTGCTCAGTGCTCTGCGCAATCAAAGTGGTGGCCTTATGTTGCTCGCTGGTGGACAAGGTGATCTCGTTCATCTTGGCCATCACCTCCTGCATCGCCTGCTGGATCTGCTCAATACGCTGCACCGCGCTGTCTGTCAGTTCTACGCCACCGTCCACCGAGCTGACGGTGCGCTGCATATTGGTCACCGCCTGGCTGGTTTCCTCACGGATGGTGCTGACCATGCTGGAAATTTCCACCGTGGCCTGGCCGGTGCGCTCGGCCAGTTTGCGAACTTCGTCCGCCACCACCGCAAAGCCGCGGCCCATTTCGCCTGCGCGCGCCGCTTCGATCGCCGCGTTCAAGGCCAACAAGTTGGTTTGATCGGCGATATCCTTGATCACATTGGTAATGCCGCTGATCTGCTGCGAGCGCTGATCCAGCGACACCAACATGCCGGACAAGCCCTTCACCGCCTCCACCGTACTATTCATCTCGCGGGAGATGCGCTGCATTTCGTCCGCACTTTCGCTGGACACGGTGCCGGTGTGGTTGACCAGCGAGTCCGCCTCGCGCGCGGCGTCGGCGATATGGGAAATGCTGACGGTGATTTCCTCCAGCGTTGCGGCGTTGGAGCTGGACACATCGGAAATTTGCCGGGAATCACGCGCCACCTGATCCACCGTTGTCGCCACGCTCTGCACGCCGTTGGTGACGTTTTCCGCCTCGGTGCGCACCGCCACGAACATGCTTTGCAAACGATGAATGAAGCTGTTGAACGCGGTGGCGGTCTCCGCGATCTCATCCTGGCCCTGCACTTCGATGCGGCGGGTCAAATCGCCCTCGCCCTTGGATATCTCCAGCATCGCGTTGCGCAAGCGGCCAAGGCCGGCCAACATTTTGCTCAGCATCACGCTGGCCACCGGGATCAGCACCACCACGCACAGCGCGCCCAAGCCCACCACGGTCAACAGCAGTTTTTCCAGCGGCTCGTTGACCACGGACTTGTCTATCATCACGCCCAGCAACCAGTTGGTGCCTTCCACCGGATCGACTTGCACCAGCTTGGTCTCGCCGTTGACTTCGATTTCCTCCATCGCACTGCTAGTGGACAACTGCACCAGCTTCTCACCGGTCAACGCCGGCACTTTTTCCGCCAGCGGCTTCAGCGTCAAGGTGGTGTCCGGGTGCGCGATCACCTTGCCGGCCTTATCCACCAGGAAGGCGTAACCGTTGCCCCGCAACTTGGCGGACAGCACGGTCTTGACCAGATCGTCGATGAAGATGTCGCCGCCCACCACCGCTTTCAGCGTGGAACCGTCGAACACCGGGGACACGAAAGTCACCACCAATTTCTTGGTGTCGAAATCGACGTAGGGATCGGATACGCCCGGCTTGCCGCTGGCCTGAGCCTGCTGATACCAAGGACGCGCCACAGGATCGTAACCCGCCGGCTGCGGCTTGAAGTCGGAACGGATCATTTTGTGATCAGCCGTGCCGATATAGGTCATGTCGTAGCCGCCGGCCTGACTCAAGCGAGCCAGCATCGGCATAGGCTCCGGCGTTCCCACCACCGGATTGCCGGCTATCACCACCTTGACCTTGCCGCCGTACCAGTCCTTGACCAGATTGGCGTATCCGCGCGAGGTGCTGGACAACTCATTGTCCACGCCCTGAACAATCTCGTTGCGCATCTGGGTATACACCAAGGTCGTAATAATGGCGCCCAGCAAAACCAGCAGCACCGCAATGAATACAATCAACTTTACACGCAAAGAGCGCATTTCCGTCCTCCATCCCCAATTCGACTTGGCTCGCCGCGATTGCTTGTCATTCCGCGACAAAGCACTGTTATGATCATTCTCAATGCCGGTAGGCTCTGTTCTTGTCTTAGCCGTTCCGTCAGCAAAGCTCAACAAAAAACATACAGACTGACGGCTGCGACATGCCATCCGGCTTATGACGTGATATTTATCACAAGCTGTTCTCAACGGACAGGCCCAATATCAATGATGCTCAAATAGTGCGCAATGGCTAGCCTGAATCTTATGCCCATAGATGGCATTACATTGGTTGAAAACATCGTCAATTCAGCTATTTCCGCCATCCAATGCGGCCAATGGCGTAAAGGCGCAAAAATCCCATCTATTCGCAGAATGGCCGGGGAGCTGGGCGTCAGCCCTTTCACCGTGGCCGAGGCCTACGATAGGCTGGTGACTCTGGGCTATCTGGCCGCGCGACCGGGCTCGGGCTTTTACGTGGAGGCTAGGCGGGAAAGCCGGCCACCCGATCTGCCGGCAGCTCCTCGCGTCTGGCCGGTGGACGAATACTGGCTGCTGCGCAAGATTTACCAGCAAGACGCCAATACCCTGTTCGCCGGCTGCGGCTGGCTGCCCTCCCACTGGTACGACGCCGAAGCTCAGCAAAAAGCGCTGCGGCAACTGGCCCGCGACGCCGTCGTCGCTCCCGGCTACGGCGACCCAAAGGGTTTTCTGCCTTTGCGCGAACATTTGGCCGACCGTCTGAGCGAACGCGGCATCCAGGCTCGCGCCGACGACATCGCTCTGACCCAGGGCGCCAGCCGCGCGCTGGACATGGCGGCCTGCGCGCTGCTTCAAGCCGGAGACACCGTGCTGGTGGACGATCCCGGTTATTGCAACCTGCTGTCCTGCCTGGCGTTTCGCGAGTTCAAGCTGGTGCCGGTGCCTTGGACCGAACACGGTCCCGATCTCGAGCAATTGCGCGCGCTGCTGCTCCAGCATCGACCGCGGGCCTTCTTCACCAACCCCTGGCTGCAGAACCCCACCGGCGCCAGCTATGCGCCGTCCATCGCCCACCAGGTGTTGCGGCTGGCTGAGGAGTACGACTTCCTGATTGTGGAGGACAATGTTTCAGCGGACTTCGCCGGCGACCGCCAACCCGCGCTGGCGGCGCTGGACGGCCTCAAACGCGTGCTCTACATCGACAGTTTCTCCAAGTCGCTATCGCCGGGCCTGCGCGTCGGCTATCTGTGCGGCCCGTCCGAACTGCTAGAGCGCATCGTTCATTACAAGATGATGTCCGGGCTGACCTCGCCGGAGCTGAACGAGAGGCTGGCGCTGGAATTGGTGTCAGAGGGCCGCTACCGCCGTCAGTTGGAGCGGCTGCGCGCACGGCTGGCCGAAGCGCAAGCGCAATGCCAACAGTTGTTCCTCGAACACGGCTGGCAGCTGTTCGCGCGGCCGGCCAACGGCCTGTTCCTGCTGGCGCGGCCCCCCGGAGAGCTAGACGCCAGGCGGCTGGCCGAACAAGCGCAGCAACACAAGATCCTGCTCGCGCCCGGTCATCTGTTCCGCGCCTACGGCATGCCCTCCGACTGGCTGCGCTTTAACGTCGCCTTCAGCCAGGATCGTCGGCTGTGGGATTTTCTGAGTAGCCCGCCGCAGTGATAACATGCGGTAACCACAGCTTAGCGGAGCCCTTCATGCAACTCGTCGAAATGTTCGTCCATCCGTTGAAATCCTGTCGCGGCCTTTCCTACAGCCGCGCCTTCGCCGACAAGCAGGGCCTGCTGCATGATCGCGAATGGCTGCTGATGGGAGACAACGGCCGCTTCTTCACCGCCCGCACCCATCCGCAGCTAGTGCGCGTGGAGGTAGACCTGATTCCAGGCGGCGCGCTGTTCAAATTTCCAGGCAAGACGCCGGTGCTGGCAATGAGCACTCAATACCAGCAAGACGCGCCGGCCACGGTATGGAAGGACAACTTCGCCGCCTATCACGGCGACGCCGCCGTCGATCGCTGGTTCAGCGAAGTACTGGACGAGCCCTGCCGGCTGCTGTGGTTGGGCATGCGTTCCAATCGCCGGCTGAAGGACAGCGAACACGCGATGTCCTTCGCCGACGGCTACCCCTATCTACTGGTGAATCAGGCTTCGCTGGACGCATTGAACGACGAGCTGGATCAGCCGGTTACACTGCGCCATTTCCGCCCCAATCTGGTGGTCAGCGGCGATTACGCCTGGGAAGAGGACGATTGGAAAGTCGTGCAGATCGGCGGCGTGGTGTTCGACGTCGCCAAGCCCTGTTCGCGCTGTGTGCTGACCACGGTGGACCCGGATACCGGCATCAAGTCGCCGGAACAGCAGCCTCTGCGCACGCTGGCCAGCATCCGCACCTTGCCGGAAGGCGTCTGCTTCGGCGTCAACTTGGTGCCTCGCAATGAAGGCCTGCTGGAATTGGGCGCCGAATTCAGCGTGCTGGAAACCCGCTACGAGTTCTGATTTTCCAACGTCGGTCCGCCGGCGCTTTTACCGATTTATGCTGAATAGATTAATGAATCTGCAAGACCTACTCGATCAAATCCACGCAGAAGTTGTCGCCTACTACGGCCAAGGCCGCGTCGCCGACTATATTCCGGCGCTGGCCGAAGTGCCGCCGCGCCAGTTCGGCATGGCCATCACCACCTTGGACGGCCGCCATTACCGCTGCGGCGACGCCACGGTTCCCTTTTCCATCCAAAGCATTTCCAAAGCTTTCATGCTGGCGCTCACGCTGGAGGCCGATGGCGACTCCTTATGGAGCCATGTCGGCAAAGAACCGTCCGGCAACCCGTTCAATTCGCTAGTGCAGCTGGAATACGAGGACGGCGTTCCTCGCAATCCCTTCATCAACGCAGGAGCGCTGGTCGTCACCGACCGCGCCGTCAGCCATTTTGAAGACGCCCACGGCGCATTGCTGACCCGCTTGCGCCAGGAGTCGGGCAACGCCACACTATGCGGCAATGCCCGCGTCGCCGAATCCGAGCGCGCCCACGGCCATCGCAATGCGGCGCTGGCTCACTTCATGAAAAGCTACGACAACCTCGGCAACGAGGTGGAGAACGTACTGCAGCAATATTTCAACAGCTGCAGCATCACGATGAACTGCGTGGAGCTGGCCAATGCTGGCTTATTCCTCGCCAACCACGGCATCACCCGCGACGGCTTACAATCGCTGAGCCGCAGCCAGGCCAAGCAGATCAACGCGGTGATGCTGACCTGCGGCACTTACGACGCGGCCGGCGAATTTGCCTACCGCGTGGGCCTGCCGGTGAAAAGCGGCGTCGGCGGCGGCATGCTAGCCATCATTCCCGGCAAAATGAGCATCGCCGTGTGGAGCCCGGAGCTGGACGGCAAGGGCAATTCGGTGCTGGGCCTGGAAGCGCTGGATCGTTTCACCACGCGTACCGGCTTGTCGGTTTTTTAAACCACCCTGTCAACCGGGGCACCGAATAAGAAAAAACCCGCGCAAGGCGGGTTTTTTCTTATCAAGCAATGAAAAAAGCCAGGCTTGCGCCTGGCTTTTTCCTCAACTTCGTCGATTACTCGGCGGAGTTGTCTTCAACCGCTACGGCATCTTCCGCACGGTCCACCAGCTCTACCAGAGCCATCGGGGCGTTGTCGCCCTTGCGGAAACCGTACTTCAGGATACGCACATAACCACCATTGCGGGCGGAGAAGCGCGGGCCGAGAACGTCGAAGAGTTTAACCACGATATCGCGGTCACGAGTGCGGTCAAACGCCAGACGACGGTTGGCGAGAGACGGCTTTTTGCCGAGCGTAATCAACGGCTCGGCCACACGACGCAGTTCTTTGGCTTTCGGCAGCGTGGTCACGATAACTTCGTGCTTCAGCAGCGAGTTCGCCATGTTGCGCAGCATCGCCAGACGATGGCTGGTCGTGCGGTTCAGTTTACGATTACTGTAACGATGACGCATTGTTAATGTCCTTTTATCTCAAACCTTACGGCTTTTCGAGGCCAGCAGGCGGCCAGTTCTCGAGTTTCATCCCGAGAGTCAGGCCTTTGGAAGCGAGAACTTCCTTGATCTCGTTCAGCGACTTGCGGCCGAGGTTCGGAGTCTTCAGAAGCTCGGTTTCAGTACGCTGGATCAGATCGCCGATGTAATAAATGTTCTCAGCTTTCAGGCAGTTGGCCGAACGAACCGTCAGTTCAAGATCGTCTACCGGACGCAGCAGGATCGGATCGATCGGCGGCGCCTTTTCAACGACTTCTTCAACCGCTGTGCCTTGGAGATCGGCAAAGATCGACAGTTGATCCATCAGAATACGAGCAGCGTTGCGCACTGCCTGTTCCGGCTCGATCACGCCGTTGGTCTCGATATCGAGAACCAGGCGGTCAAGGTCGGTACGCTGCTCAACACGGGCGCTTTCCACAGCAAAGCTCACACGGCGAACCGGCGAGAAGGAAGCGTCCAGTTGAATGGTACCGATGGAACGGTTGTCTTCATGATTGGATCGAACCGACACCGGCTGATAGCCGCGGCCTTTTTCGATCTTGATCTCCATGTCGATCTTACCGCCAGAAGAGATGTGACAAATCACGTGGTCCGGATTGATCACTTCCACATCGTGCGGCAGTTCGATATCGCCAGCCAAGACAGCACCTTCGCCATCCTTTTTCAAGGACAGCACAACACTGTCACGACCATGCAGCTTAAGCACTACGCCCTTGAGGTTGAGGAGGATGTCTACGACATCCTCGCGCACGCCATCAAGTGCGGAATACTCATGCAAAACGCCAGCGATAGTCACTTCGGTCGGAGCATAGCCCGGCATCGACGACAGCAGAATCCGGCGCAGCGAATTACCCAGAGTATGAGCGTAGCCGCGCTCGAACGGCTCCATCGACACACGAGCGTGAGTGGCGGAAACCGGCTGAACGTCAATAAGACGAGGTTTCAGAAATTCCGAAGCGCTGTTTTGCATAGTCATTCCCTAAGAGCTAGCGATTACTTGGAGTAAAATTCCACAACGAGTTGTTCGTTGATATCGCTAGACAGTTCGGAACGTTCCGGAGCGGATTTGAAAGTGCCTTCCATTTTCTTGGAATCAACCAGAACCCAAGACGGGAAACCACCCTGCTCGGCCAGAGCCAGACCTTCTACGATACGGGCCTGTTTCTTGGCTTTTTCACGGACGGACACTACGTCACCGGCTTTAACCTGGTAGGACGGAATGTTCACAACCTGGCCGTTCACAACGATAGCCTTGTGGCTAACCAGCTGGCGCGCTTCGGCGCGAGTGGAGCCAAAGCCCATGCGATATACAACGTTGTCCAGGCGGGCCTCGAGCAGCTTCAGCAGGTTTTCACCCGTGGAGCCCTTGCGACGCACAGCTTCCGCAAAGTAATTGCGGAACTGACGCTCGAGTACACCGTAAATACGACGGATTTTCTGCTTTTCACGCAGTTGCACACCGTAGTCAGACAGGCGGCTCTTACGAGCGCCATGCTGGCCCGGAGGGCTATCCAGTTTGCACTTGGAATCCAGTGCACGACGCGCGCTCTTCAGGAAAAGGTCGGTGCCTTCACGACGAGCGAGCTTACACTTAGGGCCGATATAACGTGCCATGTTCTCACACTCTCCGAATTAGATACGACGTTTTTTGGGCGGACGGCAACCGTTGTGCGGTACCGGCGTCACGTCGGAGATGCTGGTGATCTTGAAACCCAGCGCGTTGAGTGCGCGAACAGCGGATTCACGACCCGGACCCGGGCCCTTGATACGAACTTCGAGGTTCTTCACACCGTATTCTTGGGCAACTTTACCAGCGTGCTCTGCTGCTACCTGAGCAGCAAAGGGTGTACTCTTGCGCGAGCCCTTGAAACCAGCGCCGCCAGAGGTAGCCCAAGACAATGCATTGCCTTGACGGTCGGTGATCGTAATGATGGTGTTGTTGAACGAAGCGTGCACGTGCACGATGCCTTCGCTAACAGACTTGCGCACTTTCTTGCGTACACGAACTGCTGTGTTTGCTTTAGCCATTATCTGTTGTTCCTATTAATTACTTCTTGCCGGCGATCGCCTTACGCGGCCCCTTACGGGTGCGAGCGTTAGTGCGAGTGCGCTGACCGCGGCACGGCAGGCCACGACGATGGCGGAAGCCGCGATAGCAGCCCATGTCCATCAGACGCTTGATGCTCATGGTGACTTCACGACGCAGATCACCTTCAACGGTGAACTTGGCGACTTCGTCACGCAGAGTTTCCATTTCCGCGTCAGTCAGATCCTTCACTTTCGTGGAAGGGTTCACGCTGGCAGCAGCACAAATCTGCTGAGCGCGAGTCTGACCGATGCCGAAAATTGCCTGCAGGCCGATAACGGCATGCGCATGATTGGGGATGTTTACCCCTGCAATACGGGCCATACTCTTTCCTTAAGCCTTAAGACCTTGAAAAGTTTGCGATTGTAACACGCAAATCCAGGTCTAACAAATGTTAGCCTTGTTTTTGCTTGTGACGCGGATCCGTGCAAATCACGCGAACTACGCGATTGCGACGAATAATTTTGCAGTTGCGGCAAATCTTCTTTACCGAAGGCTGTACTCGCATGTCAGTTCCTTTCAATCCTCTAAAAGAGCAAGTGCGTTATTTCGCACGGAACACTATCCGGGACTGGCAGGACCGAGGGGAAACCCCTCGCCCCAAACCGCCGTCAGATTGGATGCGAATGCCTACGCAATCGCACCCCGCCTGAACTGCCCGGTTACCACGTGTCCATTCACAAGCAAAACTCCGAAGCGAACTCCGGAATTTCGCACTGCATCTGGATGGTGTCTTCCTTAGCCAATAACCCAGCGCGAGCTCAAGTTGTCAGCGCGTGAGCGCGTTGCCTTTGAAGTTGGCCTTCTTCAGCAAGCTCTCGTACTGATGCGACAGCACGTAAGACTGTACCTGCGCCATGAAGTCCATGGTCACCACCACGATGATCAGCAGCGATGTACCGCCGAAGTAGAACGGTACGTTCCACTTCAAGATCAGGAACTCCGGCAGCAAGCAGACCAGTGTGATATAGATCGCACCAATCAGCGTCAGCCGCAGAATGATCTTCTCGATGTATCGGGAAGTCTGCTCACCAGGACGAATACCCGGGATGAAGGCACCGCTCTTCTTCAGGTTGTCAGCCGTTTCCTTCGGGTTGAACACCAACGCCGTGTAGAAATAGCAGAAGAAGACGATGGCCGCCGCATACAGCAGCACGTAGATCGGCTGACCGGGATGCAGTTTGTCTGCGATGCCCTTCAGCCAGCCCATGTGCTCGCCCTGACCAAACCAACCGAGAACGGTGGCCGGGAACAGGATGATGCTGGACGCGAAAATCGGCGGAATCACCCCCGCCATGTTGAGCTTGAGCGGCAAATGCGTGCTCTGGCCCTGCATGACGCGATTGCCCACCTGCCGCTTGGCGTAGTTCACCAGGACTTTGCGTTGGCCGCGCTCGGCGTACACCACCACATAAGTCACCACGATCACTCCGACAAACAACACGACGGCAAACAGGATAGGCAAAGAACCCTGACTGGTCAGAGTCAAGGTCTTGCCGATCGCAGCCGGAACGCCAGCGGCGATACCTGCGCAGATGATCAACGAAATGCCGTTGCCAATCCCGCGCTCGGTAATCTGCTCGCCCAGCCACATGAGGAACATGGTGCCGGTTACCAGCGATACGACTGTCGTCAGGTAGAACTCCCACTGCGGAGTGACCACCAGGTTAGGCTGCTTGTACAGCATCACCGCAATGCCGAAACTTTGGAAAGTCGCGAGCAAAACGGTGGCGTAACGTGTGTACTGGGTTATCTTACGACGTCCCGCATCGCCCTCCTTCTTCAGCTGCTTGAGGCTCGGAAGAACCTCGGAGGCGAGCTGAAGAATGATGGAGGCGGAGATGTACGGCATGATGCCAATGGCAAATACCGTAAATCTCGAGAGGGCGCCGCCCGAGAACATGTTGAACATGTCGAGCAGGCCCGTCTGCGATGAGTGGAACAACTTCGCTAGCTCGGCAGGGTTGATACCCGGAACCGGAATGTGGGCACCGATGCGATAAACGATCAGTGCACCAATCAGGAACCAGATTCGACGCTTGAGATCACCAAACTTATTGGCATTTGCCACTAGAGAAGTATTCGCCACAGATTATTGCCTTATTCTACGCTGCCGCCGGCAGCTTCGATGGCGGCGCGAGCGCCGGCAGTTACGCCAACGCCGCGCAGTTTTACTGCGCGCTCAATCTTGCCAGACAGCACCACCTTGGCGGAATTCGCCTGGATGGAAGCCAGACCAGCTTGCTTGAGAGAGAGCAGGTCGATTTCATCAACCGGCAGCAGGTTCAGTTCGGACAGGCGAATCTCGGCAACCTTGCCTGCGTTCAGCGACTTGAAGCCGCGCTTCGGCAGACGACGTTGCAGCGGCATTTGACCGCCTTCGAAACCAACCTTGTGGAAACCACCTGCACGGCTCTTTTGACCTTTGTGACCGCGGCCACAAGTCTTGCCCAGGCCGCTGCCGATGCCACGGCCTACACGGCGCTTGGCATGCTTGGCGCCGGCACCCGGCTGTACAGTGTTCAGCAGCATCTCTTAGCCCTCGAATTTCAACAAGTAGCTGATCTTGTTGATCATGCCACGGTTTTCAGGGGTATCGAGCACTTCAACAGTCTGGCGAATTTTCTTCAGACCCAGACCACGGGCGCAAGCCTTGTGAGACTCCAGGCGACCGATCAGGCTCTTTACCAGAGTGACCTTTACAGTCTTGGCGTTACTCATGGCTCACCCCCAGGATGTCCTCGACGCTCAGGCCACGCTTGGAGGCGATTTGCGCCGGGGTGTTGATGTTGCTCAGACCATCCAGAGTTGCACGCACCACGTTGTACGGGTTGGTGGAACCATGAATTTTTGCCGAGACGTTATGAACACCCATAGCATCAAAGATAGCGCGCATCGGGCCGCCGGCTTTCACACCGGTACCTTCTTTAGCGGGCTGGATGAATACAGTAGTAGCGCCGTGCTTGCCAACCACAGTGTGGTGGAAAGTGCCGTTTTTCAACGGAACCTTAACCATGTTGTGGCGAGCCTGTTCCATTGCCTTTTGTACGGCAACCGGAACTTCCTTGGAACGGCCTTTACCCATGCCAATTCCGCCATCGCCATCACCAACCACGGTCAAGGCGGAGAAAGCCATGATACGGCCGCCTTTAACCACTTTGGTGACGCGGTTGACGCTGATCATTTTCTCGACCAGACCGTCGCCACGATCTTCCGTTTCGTGTTTAGCCATTCTTCACTCCGAATTAGAATACGAGACCGTGTTCGCGAGCGGCGTCAGCCAGCGCTTTCATACGACCGTGGTATTTGAAACCAGAGCGGTCGAAAGCGACTTTCTCGATGCCAGCGGCTTTTGCTTTTTCAGCAATGCGCTTGCCGATCACGGCTGCAGCTACCACATTGCCGCCGTTTTTGAGATCAGCGCGTACGTCGGTTTCCAGCGAAGAGGCGCTGGCCAGTACTTTGCTGCCAGTCTCATCAACGATCTGGGCATAAATGTGGCTATTGGTGCGATACACAGTGAGACGCACCATCTTGAGCTCCGCAATACGGGCACGGGTTTTACGTGCGCGGCGGAGTCGAGCTTGTTTCTTGTCCATATCAGTGCCTCAGTTACTTCTTCTTGGTTTCTTTCAGAACCACAACCTCATCAGCGTAACGAACGCCTTTGCCTTTGTACGGCTCAGGAGCGCGATAAGCGCGGATTTCGGCAGCCACCTGGCCAACGCGCTGTTTGTCAGCGCCTTTGATCAGGATCTCGGTCTGACTCGGGGTCTCAGCTTTAACGCCTTCAGGCATTTGATGAGCCACCGGGTGGGAGAAACCCAGAGACAGGTTCAGGGTGTCGCCTTGAGCCTGGGCACGATAGCCCACGCCTACCAGCTGCAGCTTCTTCTCGAAGCCTTTGGACACGCCGGTCACCATATTGTTCAGCAGGGCGCGCAGAGTGCCGGACATGGCACGAGCGAACTTGCTGTCGTTCTTGGCGGCGAATGTCAGTTGGCCGTTGTCCAGCTTGACATCTACCTCTTCGCACAGAGCGGTGCTCAGGGTGCCCAGGGCGCCCTTAACAATCACTTCTGCAGCGCCGAATTTGACTTCGACGCCAGCCGGGATGACTACGGGATTCTTAGCTACGCGAGACATTTGACCCCCTTAAGCCACGACGCAGAGCAACTCGCCGCCGATGCCGGCCGCGCGCGCTTTGCGATCAGTCATAACGCCTTTGGAGGTGGACAGGATAGCCACGCCCAAGCCATTCATGACTTTCGGGATTTCGGTGGAGCCCTTGTACACACGCAGGCCAGGGCGGGAAACGCGGTCAATGCGTTCGATCACCGGACGGCCAGCATAGTACTTGAGCTGGATATCGAGAACAGGCTTCTTCTCTTCGCCGGCAACGGCGAAGTCTTCGATGTAGCCTTCTTCTTTCAACACCTGCGCCAGCGCAATTTTCAGCTTGGAAGACGGCATGGAAACTGCCACCTTGGAAGCCATTTGGCCGTTGCGGATGCGGGTCAACATATCGGAAATAGGATCGTGCATGCTCATTTATGTGTCTCCTATTACCAGCTGGCCTTCACAACCCCCGGAATCTCGCCCTTCAGAGCGATTTCACGGAGTTTGTTACGACCCAGACCGAATTTGCGGAATACGCCACGCGGACGACCGGTGATGGCGCAGCGACGACGCTGGCGAACCGGGGAAGCATTGCGCGGCAGCTGCTGCAGTTGCAGGCGAGCTGCAAAGCGCTCTTCTTCCGAGAGGCTTTGATTGTTGATAGTCGCGATAAGGGCTTCGCGCTTGGCAGCAAATTTTGCAGCCAGCTTGACACGCTTCTCTTCGCGCTGAATCAGTGCAAGTTTTGCCATGTGCTTAACCCTTGAACGGGAACTTGAACGCGGCCAGCAAAGCGCGGGCCTCTTCGTCAGTCTTCGCGGTGGTGGTAACAGTAATGTTCATACCACGCAGAGCATCGATCTTGTCGTACTCGATTTCCGGGAAGATGATCTGTTCTTTAACGCCCATGTTGTAGTTGCCGCGGCCGTCGAAAGACTTGGCGGAAACACCACGGAAGTCGCGAACGCGCGGCAGCGCGATCGTCACCAGGCGGTCCAGGAACTCGTACATGCGTTCGCGACGCAGAGTTACCTTGCAACCCACCGGATAGTGATCGCGAATCTTGAAGCCTGCGATGGATTTGCGAGCGGTGGTGACAACCGGCTTCTGGCCGGCGATCTTTTCCAGGTCGCCCACGGCGAAATCCATTACCTTTTTATCGGCAACAGCTTCGCCCACACCCATGTTCACAGTGATCTTCTCAATGCGCGGGACTTGCATGATGGACTTGTAGCCGAACTGTTTCATCAGTTCAGGCACTACGGTGTCTTTGTAGAAATCGTAGAGACGTGCCATGTTTTGTTCCTTACGCGCCAATGACTTCGCCGTTGGACTTGAACACGCGTACCTTGCGGCCGTCTTCAAGAACCTTGAAGCCTACGCGGTCAGCCTTTTGGCTTGCCGGATTGAAAATGGCGACGTTCGATGCGTCAACAGGCATGGTCTTTTCAACGATGCCGCCGGCCACGCCACGCACCGGATTCGGCTTCTGGTGTTTCTTGGCGACATTCACGCCCTCAACAACCAGTTTCTCGTCCAGAACGCGCAGAACGGTGCCGCGCTTACCTTTGTCTTTGCCGGTGATTACTACGACTTCATCACCCTTGCGAATTTTGCGCATGCGATCTCCTTACAGTACTTCAGGAGCCAGCGAAACGATCTTCATGAAGCGCTCGGTACGCAGTTCACGCGTAACAGGCCCGAAGATACGAGTGCCGATAGGCTCAAGCTTGTTGTTGAGCAGGACGGCGGCATTGCCGTCGAACTTGATCAACGAGCCATCCGGACGACGCACGCCTTTGGCTGTGCGAACCACAACCGCGTTGTAAACGTCGCCTTTTTTGACGCGTCCGCGCGGAGCAGCATCCTTGATGGTCACCTTGATGATGTCGCCTACGCTTGCATAGCGACGCTTGGAACCGCCCAATACTTTGATGCACATAACGTGACGCGCACCTGTATTGTCAGCGACCTCAAGCATGGTCTGCATTTGGATCATGTGATGATTACCTTTCTAATCCAACTTTATCCGTCACTCTCATCTGCCGGTTTCTCGCATAAGAGCAAGACCAAACAGACGAAACGCCACAGAAACTGTGGCGTATCCAACGGCCAGTTTTGGACCCCGTAAGGGCGGAACTCCTACCCGATAGGGGTAGGAAGATGGCCATTATACAGGGAGCTTTCGCTCCCTGCAAGTCTTTACACCTGGCGGGATTTCTCTACCAGGGCAGTTACCACCCACGTCTTGGTCTTCGAGAGCGGACGGGACTCGCTGATAACAACGATATCGCCGGCCTTGAACTCGTTGTTCTCGTCGTGCGCGTGGAACTTCTTAGAACGACGGATAATTTTGCCGTAGATCGGGTGCTTTACTTTGCGCTCGACCAGTACGGTCACGGTCTTATCCATCTTGTCGCTGACTACGGTACCGGTCAGCGTACGTACCACTTTGGTTTCGCTCATCTTAAACTGCCTTTTCTTTCAGAACGGTGCGCACGCGAGCGATGTCGCGACGTACTTTCTTCAGTTCAGAGGTCTTGGCGAGTTGCTGAGTGGCGTGCTGCATACGCAGAGCAAACTGGGCCTTCAAGAGGCTAAGCAGTTCCGCCTTCAGCTCGTCAACAGTTTTGGCTTTCAGTTCGGACGCTTTCATTACTGACCTACCTGTCTAGTTACAAACACAGTGGCGATCGGCAACTTGGCTGCGGCCAGACGGAAAGCTTCACGAGCGAGTTCCTCGGAAACACCATCCATTTCGTACAGCATCTTGCCAGGCTGGATTTCGGCCACGTAGTACTCCGGAGAGCCCTTACCCCCGCCCATACGGACTTCAGCAGGCTTGGAAGTAATCGGCTTGTCCGGGAAGATGCGGATCCAGATGCGGCCGCCACGCTTGATGTGACGGGTCATCGCGCGACGCGCAGCTTCGATCTGGCGCGCGGTCAGACGACCACGACCAACCGCCTTCAGACCGAAATCACCAAAGCTCACTTTGTTGCCACGAGTAGCGATACCCGTGTTGCGGCCTTTATGCTGTTTACGGTACTTGAGTCTAGTTGGCTGCAGCATTTCGAGCACCCTTTCTCGATTTCTTCTCGGTCGCTACCGGAGCCGGCTGAACTTGACCCGGCTTGAGCTCGCCCTTGTATACCCATACCTTGATGCCGATGATACCGTAGGTAGTTTTGGCTTCGGAGGTTGCGTAGTCTACGTCTGCGCGCAGGGTATGCAGCGGCACGCGGCCTTCGCGGTACCATTCGCTACGAGCGATGTCGATACCGTTCAGACGGCCGGAGCTCATGATCTTGATGCCTTGAGCGCCCATGCGCATTGCGTTTTGCATAGCGCGCTTCATGGCGCGACGGAACATCACGCGCTTCTCCAGCTGGGAAGCGATGCCGTCGGCGATGATTTGAGCGTCCAGTTCCGGCTTGCGAACTTCTTCGATGTTCACATGCACGGGAACGCCCAGGCGCTTTTGCAGTTCTTGCTTGAGCAGCTCGATGTCTTCGCCTTTTTTACCAATCACCACACCCGGACGGGCGCTGTGAATGGTGATGCGGGCGGACTTAGCCGGGCGCTCGATAGTCACACGGCCAACCGAAGCATGACCCAGGCGCTTTTTCAGGAATTCGCGAACTTCGATATCCTGCTTCAGCATTCCCGGGAAGTTCTGCGAATTCGCGAACCACTTGGAAGACCAGTTTTTGTTAACGGCAAGACGGAATCCCGTCGGATGAATCTTCTGACCCATTTCTTACCCCTTAATTGCCAACGGTCAACGAGATGTGGCAGGTCTGCTTTTCGATGCGGTTACCACGACCCTTAGCACGGGCGGTGAAACGCTTCAGACTAGCGCCTTTGTCAACAAAGATGCCGGTGACACGCAGGGTGTCAATGTCGGCGCCTTCGTTGTGCTCGGCGTTAGCGATGGCAGATTCCAGCACTTTCTTGATGATTACCGCGCCCTTCTTCGGGGAGAAGGCCAAGATATTCAGAGCCTGATCAACGGACTTGCCGCGGATCAGATCGGCCACCAGGCGGCATTTTTGTGCCGAAAGGCGAACGCTTTTCAGATTTGCAGATACTCTCATCGCTTCACCTTATCTCTTCTTCGCCTTCTTATCGGCCGCGTGGCCTTTGAAGGTACGAGTCAGGGAGAATTCGCCCAGTTTATGGCCGACCATGTTTTCGGAAACATAAACAGGCACATGGGTGCGACCGTTGTGCACAGCGATGGTCAGACCAATGAAATCCGGCAGGATGGTCGAACGACGGGACCAAGTCTTGATCGGACGCTTGTCGCTGGTTGCCCGCACCGCATCTACTTTTTTCAGCAGATGCAGATCAACGAACGGGCCTTTTTTCTGCGAACGTGCCATTGTCAATTACCCTTTTTTGGAATAGCGACGGCGTACGATCATATTGTCGGTACGCTTGTTGCGACGGGTACGGAAGCCCTTAGCCGGAGTGCCCCATGGGCTAACCGGTACACGGCCTTCGCCAGTGCGACCCTCACCACCACCGTGCGGGTGGTCAACCGGGTTCATGGCAACGCCACGTACGGTCGGACGGATACCGCGCCAGCGAGTAGCACCAGCCTTGCCCAGCTTGCGCAGGGAGTGCTCTTCGTTACCCACTTCACCAACAGTCGCTCGGCAATCAACATGCACCAGGCGGATTTCGCCCGAACGCAGACGCAGTTGAGCGTAAGCGCCTTCGCGAGCCAGCAGCATCGCGGATGCGCCAGCGGAACGAACCATCTGAGCGCCCTTGCCAGGCTGCATTTCCACGCAGTGGATAGTGGTACCCACCGGGATGTTGCGGATCGGCAGAGCGTTACCGGCCTTGATCGGAGCTTCCGCGCCGGACAACAGCTCAGCACCGGCCTTCACACCGCGCGGAGCGATGATGTAGCGGCGTTCGCCATCGGCGTAGCACAAGAGGGCAATGTGAGCGGTGCGGTTCGGATCGTATTCGATGCGCTCCACTTTCGCCGGGATGCCATCCTTGTTGCGACGGAAGTCGATGATGCGGTAGTGCTTCTTATGGCCACCGCCACGATGACGCGTGGTGATGTGGCCATTGTGGTTACGGCCACCAGTGGAAGATTTCTTTTCCAGCAGGGCTGCGTGCGGAGCACCTTTGTGCAGGTCAGGGTTTACTACCTTGACAACGGCACGGCGGCCCGCGGAAGTCGGTTTTACCTTAACGATAGGCATGCTCTATCTCCTTACTCCGCTGCGGCCGGGGTAGCGGTCAGATCAATTTCTTGACCTTCCACCAGGCTAACGTAGGCCTTTTTCCAGTCACTGCGACGACCGATGGAACGGCCAAAGCGCTTAACCTTGCCCTTGACATTCACAGTGGAAACGCCTTCAACTTTTACGTTGAACAGCATTTCAACCGCAGCCTTGATTTCGGGCTTGGTCGCATCTTTGGCAACGCGGAACGCCATTTGCTGGTTCTTCTCAGCAATCATGGTGCTCTTTTCGGAAACGATGGGAGCAAGAATTACTTGCAACAGACGTTCTTGGTTCATGCCCACTGCTCCTCAAGTAGCTTCACAGCGTCGCGAGTGATCACGGTCTTCTTGAAGCGCAACAGGCTGTACGGATCAGCTTGAACCGCTTCGATAACCAGCACATTCGTCAGGTTACGCGAAGAGAGATAGAGGTTTTCGCTCAGTTCGCCAGTGATGAACAAAGCCTGTTCCAGGCCCATGGGCTGAACGGCGCCAACGAATTCTTTGGTCTTCGGGCTATCAACATTCAGCTCGTCAACCACGATCAGACGCTCGTCGCGAACCAGCTGCGACAGAATCGCGGCCATGCCTGCACGGAACATCTTGCGGTTAACTTTCTGAGTGAAGTTCTCGTCCGGCTTGTTCGGGAAAGCACGGCCACCACCACGACGGTTCGGGGTAGAAGTCATACCTGCACGAGCGTTACCAGTACCTTTCTGACGGAAAGGCTTCTTGGTCGAGTGCTTCACTTCAGCACGGGTCAGCTGGGCGCGGTTGCCGCTACGGGCATTCGCCAGGAATGCGGTAACAACCTGATGCACCAGAGCTTCATTGTATTCGCGACCGAACAAAGAGTCGGACACTTGCAGGCTGCCAACAGCCTTGCCTTGGGTATTGATTACATTCAATTCCATCACGCACCCGCCTTCACGCTAGGACGAACGACTACGTCACCGTTCTTGGCGCCAGGAACAGCACCCTTAACCAGAATCAGTTGACGCTCGGCATCGACACGAACGATTTCCAGGCACTGCACGGTGCTCTTGACGTTACCGTATTGGCCCGCCATGCGCTTACCCGGGAAAACGCGACCCGGATCTTGCGCCTGACCGATGGAACCCGGCGTGTTATGCGAACGCGAGTTACCATGGGAAGCACGGTTGGAAGAGAAGTTGTGACGCTTGATCACGCCGGAGAAGCCCTTACCTTTGGAGGTGCCGGTTACATCAACCAGTTGACCAACGGTGAAGATCTCAACAGCGATGGCATCGCCCGGCTTGAAGTTGGACAGATCGGAGGAGGTCAGCGAAAACTCGACCAGACCCAGACCTGCTTCAACGCCAGCCTTGGCGAAGTGGCCCGCGGCAGCCTTAACAACACGGCTGGCCTTTTTGGAGCCATAGGTAACCTGCACGGCATTGTAGCCGTCGGTTTCAGCAGTTTTGATTTGCGTGACGCGGTTAGCGGACATGTCCAGCACAGTTACCGGGATGGTTGCGCCATCTTCGGCAAAAATGCGGGTCATGCCGACTTTGCGACCGACAAGACCTAAACTCATGTTTATTTCCTTTTTCAGGCGCCGATTACGATTGACCGGCATAAAAAACACGACAGAAAAAACAAAAACGGACTCGCCAAAATGGCGAGTCCGCTAATGTATCACAGAAAATTCAAGAATCGCAAGAACTTAGCTCGCAAACCCTTGAACTTAAGCGATTACTGCAGCTTGATTTCCACATCCACACCGGCCGGCAGATCGAGCTTCATCAGAGCGTCGACGGTCTTGTCGGTCGGATCCACGATGTCCATCAGACGCAGGTGAGTGCGGATTTCCAGCTGATCGCGGGAAGTCTTGTTCACGTGCGGGGAACGCAGCACGTTGAAACGCTCGATTTTGGTCGGCAGCGGAACCGGGCCTTTAACAACGGCGCCGGTGCGCTTGGCGGTTTCAACGATTTCCTGAGCGGAGCGATCGATCAGGTTGTAATCGAAAGCTTTCAGGCGGATGCGGATTTTCTGGCTAGACATTAGATTCTCCGATCCTTAAGCAATGATCTTGGCAACAACGCCGGCGCCGACGGTACGGCCGCCTTCGCGGATGGCGAAACGCAGACCATCTTCCATGGCGATCGGGGCGATCAGCTCAACGGTGATTTCAACGTTGTCACCCGGCATTACCATTTCCACGCCTTCCGACAGAGTAACGGCGCCCGTTACGTCGGTGGTACGGAAGTAGAACTGCGGACGGTAGTTCGCGAAGAACGGGGTGTGACGACCACCTTCGTCTTTGCTCAGCACGTAGACAGAAGCCTCGAACTTGGTGTGCGGGGTGATGGTGCCCGGCTTGGCCAGCACTTGGCCACGCTCAACGTCTTCACGCTTGGTGCCGCGCAGCAGCACGCCAACGTTGTCACCAGCTTGACCTTGGTCCAGCAGCTTGCGGAACATTTCCACGCCGGTGCAAGTGGTCTTCGCGGTAGCCTTCAGGCCCACGATTTCCAGTTCTTCGCCGACTTTAACAATGCCGCGTTCTACGCGACCGGTTACCACGGTGCCGCGGCCGGAGATCGAGAACACGTCCTCGATCGGCAGCAGGAACGGCTTGTCGATGGCGCGTTCCGGAGTCGGGATGTAGGAATCCAGAGCGGCAGCCAGCTTGAAGATGGCCGGTTCGCCGTATTCGGACTGGTCGCCTTCCAGCGCCAGACGAGCGGAGCCGATCACCACCGGGGTGTCGTCGCCCGGGAAGTCGTAGGAAGACAGCAGATCGCGAACTTCCATTTCAACCAGCTCCAGCAGCTCAGCGTCGTCCACCAGGTCGGCCTTGTTCAGGAACACGATGATGTACGGAACGCCAACCTGACGGGACAGCAGGATGTGTTCGCGGGTTTGCGGCATCGGACCGTCAGCGGCCGAGCACACCAGGATAGCGCCGTCCATCTGGGCAGCACCGGTAATCATGTTCTTAACGTAGTCGGCGTGACCCGGGCAGTCTACGTGAGCGTAGTGACGGGACTCGGTTTCGTATTCTACGTGGGCGGTATTAATGGTAATACCGCGAGCCTTTTCTTCCGGCGCGCTGTCGATCTGGGAGTAGTCTTTGGCTTCGCCACCGAACTTCTTCGACAGAATGGTGGTGATAGCAGCGGTCAGAGTGGTTTTACCATGGTCTACGTGACCGATGGTGCCTACGTTTACGTGCGGTTTATTCCGCTCAAACTTTTCTTTTGCCATTTTGCAAAAATCCTTAATTAAAGAACATTAGATCGGGACTGACCAAGCCTTTACGGCCCGGCCAGCCACAGCGCGCATTACTTGCGAGCGGCCATTACGGCGTCGGCAACATGCTTCGGAGCTTCGGAGTAGTGCTTGAACTCCATGGAGTAGGTCGCACGACCCTGGGTAGCGGAACGCAGATCGGTCGAGTAACCGAACATCTCGGCCAGCGGCACTTCGGCCTTGATCTTCTTGCCACCCAAACCATCGTCGTCCATACCCTGAACAATGCCGCGACGACGGTTCAAGTCGCCCATCACATCGCCCATGTACTCTTCCGGAGTTTCTACTTCCACCGCCATCATCGGCTCGAGGATGCACGGACCGGCGCGGCGCATGGCTTCTTTGAACGCCAGGGAGCCAGCCAGTTCGAACGCGATCTGCGAGGAGTCGACGTCGTGGTAGGAACCGAAGGTCAGACGCACGGTAACGTCAACCACCGGGAAGCCGGCGAGAATACCGCTGGACAGGGTGTTCTGAATACCCTTATCCACGGACGGGATGAATTCACGCGGAATCACGCCACCCTTGATCTCGTCGACAAACTTGTAGCCATTGCCCTCGCCGGACGGCTCAAGGGTAATGACTGCATGGCCGTACTGGCCCTTACCACCGGACTGCTTGACGTGCTTGCCGTCAACATCAGTAACGATCTTGGTAATGGTTTCGCGGTAAGCCACTTGCGGAGCGCCAACGTTGGCTTCAACGCCAAATTCACGCCGCATGCGGTCAACCAGAATTTCCAGGTGCAGTTCGCCCATACCGGAAATAATGGTCTGGCCGGATTCTTCGTCGGTACGCACGCGGAACGACGGGTCTTCCTTGGCCAGGCGGTTCAGGGCAACGCCCATCTTCTCCTGGTCGGCCTTGGTCTTCGGCTCAACGGCAACGTGAATCACCGGCTCCGGGAATTCCATACGTTCCAGAATGATTTCGGCGCTCAGATCGCACAGGGTTTCACCCGTGGTCACTTCTTTCAGGCCGATGGCGGCGGCGATGTCGCCTGCACGCACTTCTTCCAGTTCGATACGGTCGTTCGCCATCATCTGCACGATACGGCCGATACGCTCTTTCTTACCCTTGATGGAGTTCAGCACGGTATCACCGGACTTAACCACACCAGAGTAGACGCGGAAGAAGGTCAGCTGACCAACGTACGGGTCATTCATCAGCTTGAACGCCAGAGCCGAGAACGGCTCGTCGTCGGAAGCGTGACGCTCCGCCGGCTTGCCGTCGGTTTCACCGGCGATGGCCGGGATGTCGATCGGCGCCGGCAGCAGTTCAATCACGGCATCCAGCATGCGCTGAACACCCTTGTTCTTGAACGCGGAACCGCACAGCATCGGCTGAATTTCGCAACGCAGGGTACGCGCGCGCAAACCAGCGATGACTTCTTCCTCGGTCAGCGTTTCGCCGCCCAAGTACTTGTCCATCATTTCTTCGCTGGCTTCAGCCGCGGCTTCAACCATCTTCTCGCGCCATTCTTCGGCAACGGAAACCAGGTCGGCCGGGATTTCGCCGTATTCGAATTTCATGCCCTGGGACGCTTCATCCCAGATGATGGCCTTCATCTTCAACAGGTCAACCACGCCGGTGAAACCGTCTTCAGCGCCGATAGGCACGACGATGGGCACCGGGTTGCCGCGCAGGCGGGTTTTCACCTGTTCAACCGCACGGAAGAAGTTGGCGCCTTGACGGTCCATCTTGTTCACGAAGGCGATACGCGGCACTTTGTACTTGTTAGCCTGACGCCATACGGTTTCAGACTGGGGCTGAACGCCGCCCACCGCGCAGTACACCATCACCGCGCCGTCCAGCACACGCATGGAACGCTCTACCTCGATGGTAAAGTCCACGTGTCCCGGGGTGTCGATGATGTTGAAGCGGTGCTCGGGGAATTGCATCCCCATACCCTTCCAGAAGGTGGTCACAGCAGCGGAGGTGATGGTAATGCCACGCTCCTGCTCTTGCTCCATCCAGTCGGTGGTGGCAGCGCCGTCATGAACCTCGCCCAGCTTGTGGTTCACGCCGGTGTAAAACAGAATACGCTCGGTAGTGGTCGTCTTACCGGCGTCAATGTGAGCGGAGATACCGATGTTACGGTAACGCTCAATGGGGGTTTTCCTTGCCACGATCTACACCTTAAATAGTGGGTCTGCTTAGAAGCGGAAGTGCGAGAAGGCCTTGTTGGCTTCTGCCATGCGGTGCACTTCGTCACGCTTCTTCATCGCGCCGCCACGGCCTTCGGCCGCGTCGAGCAATTCACCAGCCAGGCGCAGGTCCATGGACTTTTCACCGCGCTTGCGCGCAGCGTCGCGCAGCCAACGCATGGCCAGGGCCATACGACGCGACGGACGTACTTCAACAGGAACTTGATAGTTTGCACCACCTACGCGGCGGCTTTTTACTTCTACTACCGGCTTGGTGTTGGACAGTGCTGCGTTGAACACTTCCAGGGCATTTTTGCCGGATTTCTTTTCGATCTGTTCCAGAGCACCGTAAATGATGCGCTCTGCAACGGATTTCTTGCCATCGATCATGACTACGTTCATGAACTTGGACAGGTCCTGGGAACCGAACTTCGGATCCGGCAGGATTTCGCGCTTGGGGACTTCTCTGCGACGTGGCATGTTACTTCCTTAGATTATTCAGTTGAGCTTTGGCTCATGACTACCCAATGGAGCAGTCACTTACTAGACGACCCTGAGTGTTGATCAGGCCGCCTTGAGAGCATCCCAATTACTTAGGACGCTTGGCACCGTACTTGGAACGAGCCTGTTTACGGTCTTTAACACCTGCGGTGTCGAGGGAGCCGCGAACGGTGTGGTAGCGAACACCCGGCAAGTCTTTTACACGACCGCCGCGGAGCAGCACTACGGAGTGTTCCTGCAGGTTGTGGCCTTCACCACCGATGTAGGAAATCACTTCGAAACCGTTGGTCAGACGCACCTTGCACACTTTACGCAGAGCCGAGTTCGGCTTCTTCGGAGTGGTGGTGTAGACACGGGTGCACACGCCACGCTTCTGCGGGCAGGCTTCCAGCGCAGGCACCTTGCTCTTCGCCTTGATGGCGACGCGGCCTTTGCGAACGAGTTGGTTAATGGTTGGCATTACTATCAGTTCCTAGTTGAAGCTCTCCAACGGCAACACGCCGCCAGAAAGGACGGAGGATTATATTTTAGTCAACGTCCCACCGTCAATGAAAACAACGCTGCCCTATCACCTTAACCGTTGATAGGGCAGCGTTTTTTCAACACTTTACGTCAAGGCCATCCGGAAGCGGGCAATTCCGCCTCTTTCCGGCCAGGACGATTAAGCGTTATTCGTTGCTGTCGAGCGCATCCGCCGGGGCGATATCGAAGAACTGGGCTTCGGCCGCTTCCAAGGTGTGCTGCGTCGAGCCGCGACGGGTGCGGTGGTAAGCCAGACCGGTACCCGCCGGGATCAGACGACCGACAATCACGTTTTCCTTCAGGCCGCGCAGGTCGTCCTTCTTGCCCATGATCGCCGCTTCGGTCAGCACGCGAGTGGTTTCCTGGAAGGAAGCCGCAGAGATGAAGGAGTCGGTGGACAAGGACGCCTTGGTGATACCCAGCAGCACGTTTTCGTACTGCGCAGGCTCTTTGCCTTCCGCCAGCATCTTGTCGTTCATTTCCAGAGCATCGGCGCGCTCCACCTGCTCGCCCTGGATGAACTCGGTGTCGCCGCTGTCGGAGATGATCACGCGACGCAGCATCTGGCGAATAATCACCTCGATGTGCTTGTCGTTGATCTTCACGCCCTGCAGACGATACACCTCCTGCACCTCTTGGACGATGTAGCGGGCCAGCGCCTCGATGCCCTGCAAACGCAGGATGTCGTGCGGGTCCACCGGACCATCCACGATGGATTCGCCGCGGTTCACCACCTGACCGTCGTGCACCAGCACGTGCTTGTCTTTCGGGATCAGGTTTTCGTAACCGTTGCCTTCCAGATCGGTGATGATCAGGCGCTGCTTGCCCTTGGTGTCCTTGCCGAAGGAGATCGTGCCGGTCACTTCCGCCAGCATGCCGGCGTCTTTCGGCGAACGCGCTTCGAACAGCTCGGCCACGCGCGGCAGACCACCGGTAATATCGCGGGTCTTGGACGATTCCTGCGGGATGCGGGCCAGCACTTCGCCCTTGCCCACTTCCTGACCGTCGCGCACCGTGATAATGGCGCCCACCTGGAAGGTGATCGATACCGAGGCCTCGGAACCAGCCAGCTTCACTTCGTTGCCGTTGTCGTCCAGCAGCTTCACCAACGGACGCAGCATCTTGGACTGCGAACCGGCGCGGCGCTTCGGATCGATCACGACCAGCGTCGACAGACCCGTTACTTCGTCGGTCTGCTTGGCAACGGTGTTGCCCTCTTCCACGTTCTCGAACTTCACGCGACCAGCGTACTCGGTGATGATCGGACGGGTATGCGGATCCCAAGTGGCCAGCACGGCACCTGCCTTGATCACCAGGCCATCTGTCACCATCAGCGTCGCGCCATACGGCACTTTGTGACGCTCGCGCTCGCGGCCCATATCATCGTGGATCACCACTTCGCCGGAGCGGGTGATGACGATGAGCTCGCCCTTGGTGTTCGCCACGTAGCGCATCTGACTGGAGAAGCGCACGGTGCCGTTGGACTTGCCCTCCACCTGACTGGCGGCCGCGTTTCGCGACGCCGCGCCACCGATGTGGAAGGTACGCATGGTCAGCTGGGTGCCCGGTTCACCGATGGACTGGGCGGCGATCACGCCGATGGCTTCGCCGGCGTTGACGCGCTTGCCGCGCGCCAGGTCGCGACCATAGCACTTGGCGCACAGGCCGTAACGGGTATCGCAAGTGATGGCGGTACGCACCTTCACTTCGTCGATGCCCAGGCTGTCCACCACATCCACCAGATGCTCGTCCAGCAGCGAACCCGCTTCGATCACAGTCTCGCCGGTGGACGGATCCACCAGGTCGATCGCGGCCACGCGGCCCAGAATGCGGTCGCGCAGCGGTTCGATCACGTCGCCGCCCTGCAGCACGGCCTTCATGGTGAAGCCGTTGCTGGTGCCGCAATCGTCCTCGATCACCACCAGATCCTGCGTCACGTCGACCAGACGACGCGTCAGGTAACCGGAGTTCGCGGTCTTCAAGGCGGTATCCGCCAGACCCTTACGCGCACCGTGAGTGGAAATAAAGTACTGAAGTACGGTCAGGCCTTCGCGGAAGTTGGCGGTAATCGGCGTTTCGATAATCGAGCCGTCCGGCTTGGCCATCAAACCCCGCATACCGGCCAGCTGCTTGATCTGGGCTGCGGAACCCCGCGCGCCCGAGTCGGCCATCATGTAAATGGAGTTGAAGGATTCCTGATCGACTTCCTTGCCTTCGCGGTCCAGCACCTTCTGCTTGGACAGCTCGTCCATCATCGCCTTGGCGATCTTGTCACCGGTGCGGCCCCAGATGTCCACTACCTTGTTGTAGCGTTCGCCCTGAGTCACCAGACCTTGACGGTACTGCTCTTCGATCTCTTTGACTTCCTTCTGCGCGTCGGCAAGCAGGTCGACCTTCTTGGCCGGGATCTGCATATCGTCCACGCAAATGGAAATGCCGCCGCGAGTGGAGTAGGCGAAACCGGTGTACATCAACTGGTCGGCGAAGATCACCGTGTCGCGAATGCCGCAACGACGGAACGAAACGTTGATCAGTTTCGAGATTTCTTTCTTCTTCAGCGCCTTGTTGATGTGCTCGAACGGCAGACCTTTCGGCAGGATGTCGGACAGAATGGCGCGGCCCACGGTGGTGTCGTAACGCTTGATCACCGGCTGGAACTCGCCCTGCTCGTCTTTTTCCCATTCGCGCAGGCGCACGGTGATGCGCGTCGCCAGCTCAACCTGACGGGTTTCGTAGGCGCGATGCACTTCCTTGGTGTCCGCGAACACCATGCCCTCGCCCTTGCCGTTCACCTTGTCGCGGGTCATGTAGTACAAACCCAACACGATATCCTGCGACGGCACGATGATCGGGTCGCCGTTGGCCGGGGACAGCACGTTGTTGGTGGCCAGCATCAGAGTGCGGGCTTCCATCTGCGCTTCCAGCGACAGCGGGACGTGAACAGCCATCTGGTCACCGTCGAAGTCGGCGTTGAACGCCGCGCAGACCAACGGGTGCAGTTGGATGGCCTTGCCTTCGATCAGCACCGGCTCGAACGCCTGGATACCCAGGCGGTGCAGCGTAGGCGCACGGTTCAGCAGTACCGGATGCTCGCGGATCACGTCTTCAAGGATGTCCCAAACTTCCGGCACTTCCTGCTCTACCAGCTTCTTGGCCGCCTTGATGGTGGAGGCCAGGCCCATCACTTCCAGCTTGTGGAAGATGAAAGGCTTGAACAGCTCCAGCGCCATTTTCTTCGGCAGACCGCACTGATGCAGACGCAGAGTCGGGCCCACGGTAATCACGGAACGACCGGAGTAGTCCACGCGCTTACCCAGCAAGTTCTGACGGAAACGACCGCCCTTGCCCTTGATCATGTCGGCCAGCGATTTCAGCGGACGCTTGTTGGCGCCGGTCATCGCCTTGCCGCGACGACCATTGTCCAACAGCGAGTCAACCGATTCCTGCAGCATGCGCTTCTCGTTGCGCACGATGATGTCCGGCGCGCGCAGTTCCAGCAGGCGCTTCAGACGGTTGTTACGGTTGATCACGCGGCGATACAGATCGTTCAGATCGGAAGTCGCGAAGCGACCGCCGTCCAGCGGCACCAGCGGACGCAGTTCCGGCGGAAGCACCGGCAGCACTTCCAGAATCATCCATTCCGGCTTCATGCCGGAACGCTGGAAGGCCTCCAGCACTTTCAGGCGCTTGGAGATCTTCTTGATCTTGGTGTCGGAGCTGGTTGCCTTGAGCTCGGCGCGCAGGGTCTCGATCTCGCTGTCCAGGTTCAGCTTCTTCAGCAATTCCTTGACCGCTTCGGCGCCCATCATGGCGACGAACTCTTCACCGTACTGGTCTTCCTTGTCCAGGAAGTCCTCTTCGGTCAGCAGCTGACGGTATTGCAGCGGGGTCATGCCCGGATCGGTCACCACGAACGCTTCGAAGTACAGCACGCGTTCGATGTCGCGCAGCGTCATGTCCAGCACCATGCCCAGACGCGACGGCAGCGACTTCAGGAACCAGATGTGCGCGGTCGGGCTGGCCAGCTCGATGTGGCCCATGCGCTCGCGACGCACCTTGGACAAGGTGACTTCCACGCCGCACTTCTCGCAGATCACGCCGCGATGCTTCAGGCGCTTGTACTTGCCGCACAAGCACTCATAATCCTTCACCGGGCCGAAGATGCGCGCGCAGAACAGGCCGTCGCGTTCCGGTTTGAAGGTACGATAGTTGATGGTTTCAGGCTTTTTTACTTCACCATAAGACCAGGAACGGATCTTGTCAGGCGAGGCGATGCCGATCTTAATCGCATCAAACTCTTCTTCTTGCGTAACTTGCTTAAAGAGGTCGAGCAGAGCTTTCATTGCGTCTCCAGTCAGGGGACAGGCGCGGCGGCTTGCCGCGCCCATTCAACCCAATCAATAACGTTCCAGGTCCATGTCGAGGCCGAGCGAACGGATTTCCTTCACCAGCACATTGAAGGATTCCGGCATGCCGGCATCGATCTTGTGCTCGCCCTTCACGATGTTCTCGTACACCTTGGTACGACCAGTCACATCGTCCGACTTCACGGTCAGCATTTCCTGCAGAGTGTAGGCGGCGCCGTAAGCTTCCAGCGCCCACACCTCCATCTCACCGAAACGCTGGCCGCCGAACTGAGCCTTACCGCCCAGCGGCTGCTGGGTCACCAGCGAGTACGGACCGGTGGAACGCGCGTGCATCTTGTCGTCGACCAGGTGATGCAGCTTCAGGTAGTGCATCACGCCAACCGTCACCTTGCGGTCGAAAGCTTCGCCGGAGCGGCCATCGTACAAGGTCATTTGCGTCTTGGACTCATTAAAGCCCATTTTCTCGGTCAGCGGGTCTTCTTGCGGATAGGCCAGATCCAGCATGTGCTTGATCTCGGTCTCCTTCGCGCCGTCGAACACCGGCGTGGCGAACGGCATGCCTTTGCGCAGGTTGTCCGCCAAGGACAAGATCTCGTCCTCGCTCAGCGAAGCAATGTCTTCGGCCTTGCCGGCTTCGTTGTAGATGCGCTCCAGGTAGCCGCGGATCTCGGCGGAGGACTGCTCCTTGAACATGCGGTCAATGCGCTCGCCGATACCCTTGGCGGCCCAGCCCAGATGCACTTCCAGGATCTGACCGATGTTCATACGCGACGGTACGCCCAGCGGGTTCAGCACGATGTCGACCGGACGACCGTCGCCCATGTACGGCATGTCTTCGATCGGCAGGATGCGCGACACCACACCCTTGTTGCCGTGACGGCCGGCCATCTTGTCGCCGGCCTGCAGGCGACGCTTGACGGCCAGGTAAACCTTGACCATCTTCTGCACGCCCGGCGGCAGTTCGTCGCCCTGGGTCAGCTTGCGCTTCTTGTCTTCGAACTTGAGGTCGAATTCTTCACGCTTCTGCGCCAGGCTTTCCTTGATCAGTTCCAGCTGCTTGGCGATGTCTTCATCCGACATGCGGATGTCGAACCAGTCATGCTTGGACGGCAGATCGGCCAGGTATTCCTGATCGATCACCGTGCCCTTCATCAGGCGCTTAGGACCGCCGTTGGCGACCTTGCCCACGATCAGACGCTCGATACGGCTGAAGGCGTCATTGTCGAAAATACGCAGCTGGTCGTTCAGGTCCAAGCGATAACGCTTCAGTTCCGAATCAATGATGGACTGGGCGCGCTTGTCGCGCTCAATGCCTTCTCGGGTGAACACTTGCACGTCGATCACGGTGCCCACGGTGCCGGTCGGCACGCGCAGCGAGGTGTCCTTCACATCGGAGGCCTTCTCGCCGAAGATCGCGCGCAGCAGCTTCTCTTCCGGGGTCAGCTGGGTTTCGCCCTTAGGCGTCACCTTGCCCACCAGCACGTCGCCCGCCTCAACCTCGGCGCCGATGTACACGATGCCGGCTTCATCCAGACGGCCAGCCATGCGCTCGGACAGGTTCGGGATGTCGCGGGTGATTTCCTCAGGCCCCAGCTTGGTGTCGCGGGCAACCACGGACAGCTCTTCGATATGGATCGAGGTGTAGCGGTCTTCGGCGACCAGCTTCTCCGAGATCAGGATCGAATCCTCGTAGTTGTAACCGTTCCACGGCATGAAGGCGATGGTCATGTTCTGACCCAGCGCCAGCTCGCCCAGATCAGTGGAGGCGCCGTCGGCCACCACGTCGCCGCGCGCGATGTGGTCGCCCACTTTCACGATCGGACGCTGGTTGATATTGGTGTTCTGGTTGGAACGGGTGAACTTGGTCAGGTTGTAGATATCCACACCCACCTCGCCCGCCGTCGCTTCCTCGTCGTTGACGCGAACCACCACGCGACTGGCGTCGACATAGTCGACCACGCCGCCGCGACGCGCCACCACGGTGGTGCCGGAGTCAACCGCCACCGAGCGCTCGATGCCGGTGCCCACCAGGGCTTTTTCCGGACGCAAGCAAGGCACTGCCTGACGCTGCATGTTGGCGCCCATCAATGCGCGGTTGGCGTCATCGTGCTCCAGGAACGGAATCAGCGAGGCGGCAACGGACACCACTTGGCCGGTGGCCACGTCCATGTACTGTACGCGGTCCGGGGTCGCCAGAATGGTTTCACCCTTCTCGCGGCAGGTCACCAGCTCGTCGATCAGCGTGCCCTCTTCGCTCAGCTCGGCGTTGGCCTGAGCAATCACGTAGCGGCCTTCTTCGATCGCCGACAGGTAATCGATCTCGTTGGTGACCTTGCTGTCCACCACTTTGCGGTACGGCGTTTCCAAGAAGCCGAACTCGTTGGTGCGCGCAAAGACGGACAGCGAGTTGATCAAACCAATGTTCGGGCCTTCCGGCGTTTCGATCGGGCATACGCGGCCATAGTGGGTCGGATGCACGTCGCGTACTTCGAAGCCGGCGCGTTCGCGGGTCAAACCGCCCGGACCCAGCGCCGATACGCGGCGCTTGTGGGTGATCTCGGACAGCGGGTTGGTTTGATCCATGAACTGGGACAGCTGCGAGGAACCGAAGAATTCCTTGATCGCGGCGGAGACCGGCTTGGCATTGATCAGGTCGTGCGGCATCAGGTTGTCGGACTCGGCCTGATTCAGGCGTTCCTTGACCGCGCGCTCGACACGCACCAGACCGGCGCGGAATTGGTTCTCGGCCAATTCGCCCACCGAACGCACGCGACGGTTGCCCAGGTGATCGATATCGTCCACTTCGCCGCGGCCATTGCGCAGCTCGGTCAGGATCGCGATCACGGAAACGATGTCTTCGGTCGACAGCGTGCCTTCCATCACATCGCGACGCTCGGCGAATTTCTCGCCGATCAGGACCTTGAACCACTCCGGGGTCTTGTCGTCGAACTTGTACTGGTAAGTGCGCGAGCTGAACTTCATGCGACCCACGCGCGACAGATCATAGGTTTCTTCGCTGAAGAACAGACGCTGGAACAGCGCTTCCACCGCGTCCTCGGTCGGCGGTTCGCCCGGGCGCATCATGCGGTAGATCGCCACGCGGGCCTGCAGCCGGTCCTGGATGTCGTCGGCGCGCAGGGTCTGCGAGATATAGGAGCCCTGGTCCAGGTCGTTGGTGAACAACACTTCCACCTGCTGGATATCCGCCAGCGCCAGCTTGGCCAGCACCTCTTCGGTGATTTCGTCGTTAGCGCGCGAAATCAGCTCGCCGGTATCGCCATTCGCCACATTGTGCGCCAGCACCTTGCCCAGCAACGCGTCGGCCGGCACTTCAATGCGGTCCAGCTCTGCGGTCTGGATGTCACGGATGTGCTTGGCGGTGATGCGCTTGTCCTTGGCCACGATCAGCTTGCCGTCGGCGGCAACGATGTCGAACTTGGCCACTTCGCCCTTCAGACGATCCGGCACCACGCGCATGAACACGCCGCCCTTGGTCAGGTAGAAGGTGTCGAAGCTGTAGAACTCGGACAGAATTTCTTCGTTGGTGTAACCCAGCGCCTTCAGCAGAATGGTCACCGGCATCTTACGGCGACGGTCGATACGGAAGTACAGCAGGTCTTTCGGGTCAAACTCGAAGTCCAGCCAGGAACCGCGGTAAGGAATCACGCGGGCGGAGAACAACAGCTTGCCGGAGGAATGAGTCTTGCCACGGTCGTGCTCGAAGAACACGCCCGGGGAGCGGTGCAACTGAGAAACGATGACGCGCTCGGTACCGTTGATGATGAAGGAACCATTGGTCGTCATCAGCGGAATTTCGCCCATGTACACTTCGTTCTCGCGCACTTCCTTCACCACAGGCTTGGAAGACTCTTTGTCGAAGATGGTCAGGCGGATGCGCGCGCGCAGCGGAGCGGCGTAAGTGATACCGCGCAGCTGGCACTCCTGCACGTCGAACGGCGGCTCGCCCAAGACGTAATGAGCGAAATCCAGACGCGCATAGCCATTGTGGCTGATGATCGGATAGATCGATTTGAACGCAGCCTGAAGGCCCACATCCCTACGCTGGTCAAGCGGCACACCCAACTGGAGAAATTCGGTGTAGGAATCAATCTGGGTCGCCAACAGGAATGGGACATCGAGAACACTGGCACGTTTCGCAAAACTTTTACGAATACGCTTCTTCTCAGTAAACGAATAACTCATAGAGTCTCCATCGAGGTGGGGTGGCGCAAGCAAGAAACCAAAAGTCAGCAGCCACGCTCAATAATTGCTGGCTTTTACCTTCTTCGTTTCGGCCAACTACAAGCGCAATAAGGCTGGCGGATTACTCCGCCAGCCTCACCCTCTTTTTTCAAAGAAGATTATTTGATTTCAGCCTTAGCACCGGCTTCGGTCAGCTGTTTCAGGATGTCGTCGGCTTCAGCCTTCGCCACGCCTTCTTTCAGGGCTTTCGGAGCGCCGTCAACCAGGTCTTTGGCTTCTTTCAGGCCCAGACCGGTGATGGTGCGCACAACCTTGATCACGCCAACCTTGTTGTCGCCAGCGCCAGTCAGGATAACGTCAAACTCGGTTTTTTCTTCAGCGGCAGCAGCGCCGGCGCCAGCCGGGCCTGCAACAGCAACAGCAGCGGCGGAAACGCCGAACTTCTCTTCGAACGCCTTAACCAGGTCGTTCAGTTCCATCACGGTCAGACCAGCAACGGCCTCGAGGATGTCTTCTTTGGTGATTGCCATGTGAAAATCTCCTGAATTCTATAAGAATCAAATAAGTTAAGCGGCTTCGGCTTGCTTCTTGTCGGACAGGGCGGCCAGCGCGCGGGCGAAGCCAGCGACCGGAGCCTGCATAACGTAGAGAAGCTTGGACAGCAGTTCTTCGCGGCTCGGGATGGACGCGAGCTCA
This sequence comes from Chromobacterium fluminis, assembly GCF_011602385.1. Taxonomy (NCBI): domain Bacteria; kingdom Pseudomonadati; phylum Pseudomonadota; class Betaproteobacteria; order Neisseriales; family Chromobacteriaceae; genus Chromobacterium; species Chromobacterium fluminis. The sequence continues at coordinate 86,932 of NZ_JAAOMA010000014.1, forward strand.
GCAACCTGAGCGGCGTTCAGCACCTGGCCATCGTAGGAACCTGCTTTGACGACGATTTTATCGTCAGCCTTGGCATATTGATGCAGCACCTTGGCAGCAGCGACCGGGTCGGTGGAAACAGCGTAAACCAGCGGGCCGACCATTTGGTCAGCCAGACCGGCAAACGGGGTGCCTTCCACAGCACGGCGAACCAGCGTGTTCTTCAGAACGCGCAGGTACACGCCATTCTCGCGCGCCTGAGCGCGGAGTTTGGTCATGCTGCTTACCTCGATGCCCCGATATTCAGCGATAACGAGGGTCTGAGCGTCTGCCAGCGTGGCAGATACTTCAGCTACGACCGCCTTTTTATCTTCGATATTGAGACTCAAGGTCTACCTCCTAGACTGAAATGAAGCGAAAGGATTTTCGCTTCGCTTTGCAGCGGCGACCTACATCAGGAGACATCATAAAGAACTGGTGCTCATGGGCGGAATTGAACCGCCGACCTCTCCCTTACCAAGGGAGTGCTCTACCCCTGAGCTACATGAGCTTGAACTTTGTTCAGAAGCCTGTTTCGGGTACACCATCTGCGTAGGTTGCGGATTTCCGTACCGGCGAATCTGCGATTAAGCCTTGCGGCGCCTACGGTCTTTGACAACCTGACAAGCAAGCTTGCCAGCCCAAAGCCTTGGCGAGACGGCGAACCGCCCCGCCAAACTCAAACAGCGATTAAGCGCTGATCGAGTTGGTATCTACACGAGCGCCGACACCCATGGTGCTGGATACGGCGATCTTTTTCAGATACACGCCCTTGGAAGCTGCCGGCTTGGCTTTCACCAAGGCATCAACCAGAGCGGAGAAGTTTTCACGCAGAGCTTCGGCTTCGAAAGAAGCGCGACCGATGGTGGCGTGAACAATACCAGCCTTGTCGGTACGGTATTGAACCTGACCGGCCTTGGCGTTCTTCACAGCTTCGGCGACGTTCGGGGTCACGGTGCCAACCTTCGGGTTCGGCATCAGGCCGCGCGGGCCCAGAATCTGACCCAGCTGACCCACAACGCGCATGGCGTCCGGGGAAGCGATCACGATGTCGAAGTCCAAATTGCCGGCCTTCACCTGCTCGGCCAAGTCGTCGAAACCAACGACTTCGGCGCCAGCGGCTTTAGCGGCTTCAGCGTTCGCGCCTTGGGCGAACACGGCAACGCGTACCGACTTGCCGGTGCCGCGCGGCAGAACCACGGAGCCACGAACCACTTGGTCGGATTTACGCGGATCCACGCCCAAGTTTACGGCGATGTCGATAGACTCGTCGAACTTGGCGGTGGCGGCGGCTTTCACCAGGGAGATCGCTTCGTCGATTGCATACAGCTTGTTGCGATCAACGCTAGCTTTCAGAGCTTGCAAGCGCTTGGAAACCTTAGCCATTACACGCCCTCCACTTCCAGGCCCATCGAACGGGCGGAGCCGGCGATGGTGCGAACAGCGGCGTCCAGATCGGCAGCGGTCAGGTCCGGCTGCTTGGTCTTGGCGATTTCTTCCAGCTGAGCGCGAGTCACTTTACCCACCTTGTCGGTATTGGCCTTGGCCGAACCGGACTTGATGCCAGCAGCCTTCTTCAGAAGGATAGTGGCCGGAGGGGTCTTCATGATGAAGGTGAAGGACTTGTCCGCGAATGCGGTAATCACCACCGGAATCGGCAGACCCGGCTCAACGCCTTGGGTCGCGGCGTTGAACGCCTTGCAGAATTCCATGATGTTCAAACCACGCTGACCCAAGGCCGGGCCGATCGGCGGCGACGGATTGGCTTTACCAGCGGGCACTTGCAGCTTGATATAGCCGACAATTTTCTTTGCCACGATTAAACTCCTAGTTTGGGTATAACGCGAGCGTTAACTCGCTTCCCGACGAAAGCGCAACAGTATACACGCTTAAAAAATACTTGCCAAGAGGCAGACTTACAACTTTTCAACCTGACCGAATTCGAGCTCAACCGGGGTGTCGCGACCAAAAATCTGAACCGACACGCGCAGCTTGTTGCGCTCGTAGTTCACCTCGTCGACGGAACCATTGAAGTCATTGAACGGGCCGTCGATGACGCGCACCTTCTCGCCCACCTCAAACAGAACTTTCGGCTTCGGCTTCTCCACGCCCTCCTGCATCTGCTGCATGATGGCCTCGACTTCCTTCTTGGAAATCGGCGCCGGGCGGTTGGCGGTGCCGCCAACAAAGCCGGTCACCTTCGGAGTGCTCTTGACCAGGTGCCAAGTATCGTCGGTCATTTCCATCTCGACCAACACATAACCCGGGAAAAACTTGCGCTCGGTAATGGAGCGGCGACCGTTCTTCACGTCGACGACCTCCTCCACCGGCACCAGAATCTGGCCAAACTGATCGGCGACATCAGAACGCTCAATGCGCTCGCGCAGCGCCTTTTGCACGCTCTTTTCAAAACCCGAGTAAGCGTGAACCACATACCAGCGCATTGCCATTATTTACCTCGACCAAGAATCACATCATAAAACAACCAGGACAGACTGGAGTCCACCAACCACATGAACAAGGCCAGCACCAGCACAAAAACAAACACCATGCCGGTCATCTGCATCGCCTCCTTGCGAGTCGGCCACACCACCTTGCGCGCCTCGACTAGAGACTCGTTGGCGTAAGAGACGAAACTCTTTCCCGGCTGCGACAACCAGATCGCGCCAACCGCCAGCACCACACCGGCCACAAACGAAAGCGCGCGCAAAATACCCTGATCCGCCGGAATCATGTAAAAACCGACGATACCAGCCGCCACCAGCAAACCGGCCAGCGCCAGCTTGATTTTATCCTGCATTTCCATGTCGATATCTTCTCATGCGCGTATGCGACAAAAGACCAACCGGCGCACAAGCGCCGGCTGGTCTTAATTGGCAGGCCAGGAGGGTCTCGAACCCCCAACCCTCGGTTTTGGAGACCGATACTCTACCAATTGAGCTACTGGCCTTTAAACTTTAATTAAGCAATGATCTTGGCAACAACGCCGGCGCCGACGGTACGGCCGCCTTCGCGGATGGCGAAACGCAGACCATCTTCCATGGCGATCGGGGCGATCAGCTCAACGGTGATTTCAACGTTGTCACCCGGCATTACCATTTCCACGCCTTCCGACAGAGTAACGGCGCCCGTTACGTCGGTGGTACGGAAGTAGAACTGCGGACGGTAGTTCGCGAAGAACGGGGTGTGACGACCACCTTCGTCTTTGCTCAGCACGTAGACAGAAGCCTCGAACTTGGTGTGCGGGGTGATGGTGCCCGGCTTGGCCAGCACTTGGCCACGCTCAACGTCTTCACGCTTGGTGCCGCGCAGCAGCACGCCAACGTTGTCACCAGCTTGACCTTGGTCCAGCAGCTTGCGGAACATTTCCACGCCGGTGCAAGTGGTCTTCGCGGTAGCCTTCAGGCCCACGATTTCCAGTTCTTCGCCGACTTTAACAATGCCGCGTTCTACGCGACCGGTTACCACGGTGCCGCGGCCGGAGATCGAGAACACATCTTCGATCGGCAGCAGGAACGGCTTGTCGATGGCGCGTTCCGGAGTCGGGATGTAGGAATCCAGAGCGGCAGCCAGCTTGAAGATGGCCGGTTCGCCGTATTCGGACTGGTCGCCTTCCAGCGCCAGACGAGCGGAGCCGATCACCACCGGGGTGTCGTCGCCCGGGAAGTCGTAGGAAGACAGCAGATCGCGAACTTCCATTTCAACCAGCTCCAGCAGCTCAGCGTCGTCCACCAGGTCGGCCTTGTTCAGGAACACGATGATGTACGGAACGCCAACCTGACGGGACAGCAGGATGTGTTCGCGGGTTTGCGGCATCGGACCGTCAGCGGCCGAGCACACCAGGATAGCGCCGTCCATCTGGGCAGCACCGGTAATCATGTTCTTAACGTAGTCGGCGTGACCCGGGCAGTCTACGTGAGCGTAGTGACGGGACTCGGTTTCGTATTCTACGTGGGCGGTATTAATGGTAATACCGCGAGCCTTTTCTTCCGGCGCGCTGTCGATCTGGGAGTAGTCTTTGGCTTCGCCACCGAACTTCTTCGACAGAATGGTGGTGATAGCAGCGGTCAGAGTGGTTTTACCATGGTCTACGTGACCGATGGTGCCGACGTTTACGTGCGGTTTATTCCGCTCGAACTTTTCCTTAGCCATGGCAAAATTTCCTGGATACAAAACAACACAAAGTAAATGGTGGTGCCCATGGGCAGAATTGAACTGCCGACCTCTCCCTTACCAAGGGAGTGCTCTACCCCTGAGCTACATGGGCCCTTTAAAACAGGCTATACGCTTGGAGCGGGTGAAGGGAATCGAACCCTCGTCGTAAGCTTGGAAGGCTTCTGCTCTACCATTGAGCTACACCCGCCTGCAACAACAACCTCAAGCGACTTTCATCGCACACGCCAAGACGCTAAATTCTGGTGGAGGGAGAAGGATTCGAACCTTCGAAGGCTGAGCCGTCAGATTTACAGTCTGATCCCTTTGACCGCTCGGGAATCCCTCCTGAAAGAGACCCGAATATTATAGATAGCTCCGATGGTCGTCAACCGGTTTTTGCATTTTTCCCCAATTATTTTGCCGACAAAAGCAAAGCACCCCGGCAAGCCTGGGGCGCTTTCAATAAATTCAAAAGCTTAGCGTTTCACACCTGACCGGAAATCCGCAGATACTTCTGATGCAACGCCTCCTGAGTCTCCTCGTGAGACGGATCCAAGGGGATGCAATCGACCGGACAGACTTGCTGGCATTGCGGCTCATCGTAGTGGCCGACGCACTGGGTACACAGATTGGGGTCGATTTGATAGATTTCCTCGCCTTGGGAAATCGCGTTATTGGGGCACTCCGGCTCGCAGACGTCGCAGTTAATGCATTCGTCGGTAATCATCAAAGACATAGTAAATTCCTCAAGTATTCCACAACATGAATTCTGTCACCCGACAGTCGGGCTCGCAAGTTCGCCCCGTTATATATTTATGAGAGCGCTGCGCACAAAGCACTCAGACAGGATCCGCCGCCCGGCGCAGCAAACCGTAGTGCACCTGCCCGGCCTTTGCCCGCTTCAACACCTCCCAGCCCGGCAGTTCCTCGGGCCAACGGCGGCTTTCGATATACGCCAGACCGTCCTCGCTCATGACCTGAGCCAGTAAAGGTAAAACCTGGACCAACAAATCGGAATCAAACGGCGGGTCGACGAAGACGACGTCAAAACGCTCCCGGCAAGCCTTCAGATAAGCCAAGGCGTCGAACTGCGCCACATCGATGCTAGCGGCGGACAACAACTGCCGGTTAGCCTTTAGGGACTCGGCCGCCGCGCGGGACTTCTCCACCATCACCACGCGCCGCGCTTCGCGAGAAGCGGCCTCGAAGCCCAGCGCTCCGCTGCCGGCGAAAAGATCCAGGCAGGACTTGCCGTACAGCTGCTGGCCCAACCAATTGAACAAGGTTTCCCGCACACGGTCCGGCGTTGGCCGCAAACCCTGAGCGTCGGGAAACGGCAATAGCCGGCGCCGATACTCGCCACCGATGATTCTGACCGTGTTACGCGACTGACTCATAATTCCAAGCTCAAAAAACAAGGGGCTGAGTGTAACCCGATCCGCGTCGTTACGCCTCATTGTCGCGCAAACCGACCGCCATCTGTCGCCGCTCACGCCACAAAAAGCTATCCATTCCTTATATATAGATTTCAACGATGCGATGGCCCCTCCCCCTCTGCACTGCAACAATTGGGTAAGCATCTCCATTTGAGGATACAATTTAGCCATTTACCGAATTCTGCCGGCCTTAACGCATGTTTAGCTTCTTCAAAAGAAAACCCCAATCCGAGCCCACGCCTCCGACAACAGTCCAAACGGAGCCGGCGGCCGACACTCAAGCCGCCATCCCACCTGAAGTGGCCGCCCCCGCCATCCAACAACCAGAAGCGCATTCGCCCGAGCCGCAGCACTCTACTCCCGAGCTCGCGCCAGCGCCCGCCGAAGTCGCCCCAGTCCCGGCTCAAGCCGCCGCGCCACATGAACCCGCTCCGGTTTCTCTGAAAAAGATGAGTTGGGCAGAACGCCTGAAAGCGGGGCTGTCGAAAACCCGCGATAAGCTGGGCAAATCCCTCGCCGGCCTGTTTGGCGGCGGCAAGATCGACGAAGAGTTGTACGAGGAACTGGAAACCGTGCTGCTCACCGCTGACATGGGGGTGGACGCCACGCTGCACCTGCTCGGCGACGTGCGCGAGCGCGTTTCGCTAAAAGGGCTGAAGGATGCCTCTGAACTGAAAGACGCGCTGAAAGAGTCGCTAAGCGACTTGATCTCTCCGCTGGAGAAACCGCTGGACGTTAACGGCAAGAAACCCTTCGTCATCATGATGGCCGGCGTCAACGGCGCCGGCAAGACCACGTCGATAGGCAAGCTGGCCAAGTACTATCAAAGCCAGGGCAAGAGCGTGTTGCTGGCTGCTGGCGACACCTTCCGCGCCGCCGCGCGCGAACAGCTGATGGCCTGGGGCGAGCGCAACAACGTCACCGTAATCGCCCAGCAAGGCGGCGACTCCGCCGCCGTTTGCTACGACGCGATTCAAGCCGCGGTCGCCCGCGGCATCGACATCGTGCTGGCCGACACCGCGGGCCGCCTACCCACCCAGCTACACCTCATGGAAGAGATCAAGAAGGTGAAGCGGGTGATCCAGAAGGCCTTGCCGGACGCACCCCATGAAATCATTCTGGTTCTGGACGCCAACATCGGCCAGAACGCCATCACTCAGGTCAAGACTTTTGACGACGCCCTCGGCCTGACCGGGCTAATCTTGAGCAAGCTGGACGGCACAGCCAAGGGCGGCGTAATCGCGGCCATCGCCAAGCAACGCCCCGTTCCGCTGCGCTTTATCGGCGTGGGCGAAAGCATAGACGATCTGCGGCCGTTCAAGACCAAGGACTACATCGACGCGCTGTTTGACTGAACGCATCAGCCATCGCAAGCTCTCACTCTTGCCGTCACCAGCTAACGCGGGAACAGAATAATGATCCAGTTCGACCAGGTCACCAAGCGCTACCCAGGTGGCAACGAAGCCCTGAAAAACCTGTCTTTCAACATCGATACCGGTGAGATGGTCTTTCTCGCCGGCCATTCCGGCGCCGGCAAATCCACCTTGCTCAAGCTAATCGCCGGCATAGAGCGCGCCACCGCCGGCGGCGTAGTGGTCAACGGCCAGAACCTATCCAAGCTACGCTCCAGCCAGATCCCCTATGTGCGCCAACACATCGGCCTTGTCTTCCAGGATCACAAGATCCTGTTCGACCGCAGCGTGTTCGACAATGTGATGCTGCCGCTGGACATTATCGGCTTTGATCGCCGCGACGCCGCCAAGCGCGTGCGCGCCGCGCTGGACAAGGTTGGCTTGCTCGGCAAGGAAAAGAGCATGCCGATCCGCCTGTCAGGCGGCGAACAACAGCGCCTGTGCATCGCCCGAGCCGTGGTGCATCGCCCCAGCATCCTGCTTGCCGACGAACCCTCGGCCAACCTGGATCGCGCTTATGCGCTGGACATCATGGAATTGTTCAAATCTTTCCACCAGGTAGGCGTCACCGTGCTGATCTCAGCTCACGACGAAACCCTAATGGAAGACTACGGCCGCCGAATCATTCGCCTGCGGGAAGGACAATTTGCCGCATGAAACATTATCTCTATCTGAACTGGCAAAGCGCCAAGCAGGCGCTGATCAAGATTCTTCGTCAACCGTTCGGCAGCTTTTTGACCTTGCTGATGTTGTCGCTGGCACTGGCCTTACCGCTCTCGCTTTATTTGACCGTCAGCAGCGTGCAGGACTGGGTAGGCCGCTTGAGCGCCACGCCGCAAGTCACCTTGTTCATGGAGCAGTCATCGGAAGAAGCGGACTTGGCCGCGGTCACTTCCACTTTGACCCATCATCCCAAGGTCAAGAGCTACAGCTTCGTCAGCAAGAACAAGGCGCTGGCGGACATGGAGAAACGCAACGGCCTGCCGGGTTTGGCCGATGGCCTGGACAGCAACCCGCTGCCGGACGCTTTCGTCGTCACGCCTAAGGCGCTGGAGCCCCGCGAACTAGAGATGCTGCAAAAGGAATTGTCCGGCCTGCCCATGGTGGAACAAGCGCAATTCGACGCGGATTGGGCAAAGCGCCTCTACGGCATGGTGGAAATGGGCAAGCATCTGACCTGGTTCATGGCCATCGCCCTGGGCCTGGCGCTGGTGCTGGTAACCAATAATGCGATCCGGATGCAAATCCTGGCACGCCAGGACGAAATCGAGGTGTCCAAATTGATAGGCGCGCCGGACAGTTTCATCCGCCGCCCCTTCATGTACCACGCGATGTGGCAAGGCATCCTGGCCGGCTTGGCCGCCTGGGCACTGACAGGCTGGCTGACCTCAGTCGCCAACCCGGCAATTCGCGAATTCGCCCAGTTGTACGGAGAACGGGTGGAGCTGCGCAATTTGAGCCCGATTGAACTGGCCGTCGCCGTCGCCGTTTCCGCCCTGCTGGCGACGCTGGGCGCCCGCCTCGCCTCCGACCATCATCTGCGCAAGATAGAACCCAAATGAAACGCGGCCGCTTGCCAGCGCATGTAAGCGGCGCAACAACTGTTAATCAGAGTAGACAGCGTCGACATATCGGCTGCGTTACTATCGAGTCGATAGAAAAAATCATTGGCGCAGGAACCTTTCATTGCTAGCACTCTCCATATACGAGTGCTAACATATCACTACCCAAGGAGGTAGTTATACAGATGACCACAACATTTGCCTTGCCCGTCCCGTCCACCAGCGGCAGCCTGGAGCAATACATCCAAGCTGTTAACAGCGTACCCATGCTGACGCCTGAGCAGGAAAACGAGCTTGCAACGCGCTTTCAGGAGCAAAACGACCTGGAAGCCGCGCGCCAGCTGGTGCTCTCGCACCTGCGCGTGGTGGTATCGATTTCCCGCGGCTATTCCGGTTACGGTTTGCCGCAAGCCGACTTGATTCAAGAAGGCAATATCGGCCTGATGAAGGCCGTCAAACGCTTCGAGCCCGATCGCGGCGTGCGCTTGTTCTCTTTTGCCGTGCACTGGATCAAGGCCGAGATTCACGAATTCATTCTGCGCAATTGGCGCTTGGTGCGCATCGCCACCACCAAGCCACAGCGTAAGTTGTTCTTTAATTTGCGCAGCATGAAGAGCAGTTTCTCCGCGCTGTCGGAAAACGAGGCCCGCCAAATCGCAGCCGATCTGGGCGTCAAGCCGGAAGAAGTCCGCGAAATGGAAACCCGCATGAGCGGCCAGGACGTCGCCTTGCTGGCTGACGACAATGACGACGACGGCTACGCGCCGATTGACTGGCTGGCCGATCACCACAATGAACCGACCCGCGAACTTGAGCGCCGCGCGTTCGACCATCTGAAAACCGAAGGCCTGCAGCAAGCGTTGGCCACGCTGGACCCGCGCAGCCGCCGCATCGTTGAAGCGCGCTGGCTGGCCGACGACAGCGGCTCCACGCTGCATGAGCTGGCCGCCGAGTTCGGCGTATCCGCCGAGCGTATCCGTCAGATAGAGGCCAAGGCTCTGGGCAAGATGAAGACCGCGCTCAGTCAGGGCGTGGTGATCGAAGGCTAAGTCCTCCCCGCTCAATAAAAAACCACAGACTAAGGTCTGTGGTTTTTTTGTGCCCTGTCATCGCAAGGGCCTACTCGGCCATGGTCTGGTACTTGGCCGGCAACTTGGCGTAGGCTGCGCGAGCCACCGCGCGCAGGGGCTCCCATTCCGCCCTGTCGTCGTCCAAGGTGCTCAGGAACACGCCGGCGTAAGTGGGAAAAGAAGCCAGCGTCGTCCGCAGAGTCTGCTCCGCCTGAGCTTGTTTTCCGGCCAACACTTCCAGCTGCGCGCGCTTCAACATCACTTCCGGATAGGGGCGGAATGCGGTTAGCCGGTTCTCCAGCGCCAATTTACGCTCTAGTTGCTCCGGCCCCACTTTCAAGTAGTCATCCACTGTGTAAAGCGCGTGGTAGGCGAATAGCGGCTTGGTATCGGCGATCTCGATCAAGCGTTCCATCCTCCCCGCATCCCGTTTCGCATCATTGGTCGGCGTATACAAGCCTACCAGCTCCCAGAACATTGACAGACTACTGATTGACAGCCAGCCCACCCAAACCAGCGCCGCGAATAACGGGAGACGTAGTGGCCAAGCCAGCTGACGATCGCCTCGCGGCGCCATGGCTGCGAAGATCACCAGCATCGCCAGAAAGTAGTAATACCACAGCGGATACTCCAACATGCTGTGCGTCAGCGTCACCGCCAGGCAGCCCAAAGCCAATACCCCTTCGAGGGTGGCGCGACGTCCAAAGAACGGCCACAGCACCCAGGCAAAACCGCCGACGATCAACAAGGTGGCCATGCCGCCCATCTCGGCCAGCAATTGCAGAACCAGATTATGGGAGTTGGTGAACAAACCGCTATTGAAACCGGAGGCGGCGAATTGCGGCAGCGGCTGCAAACGCACGCTCTCCGCGGCAAACTGCGACCAACCCACCCCCGTCAGCGGATGCGACTGGAAACTCAGCCAAGCCTTGTGCATTTCGGCGAAACGCCGCGACCCCATATCGTCGCCATTGGCCGCTAGGCGCGCCAGACCAGAAGTGTTTTGCAAGTTTTCGTGCGTCAGCAAGGAAAGCAATTGATTAAACCAAGGCAGGGCGAACTGCATCGCCAACACCACCAGGCAGGACAGCCACATCGCCCACAACATCCGGCGCGACTCCGCGCTACCGATGCGCCAATGCCAGAGCGCGACCAGCCCGGACAAGGCCACCAAATACAACAGAATAGTGCGCGAACCCGCCCACCCCAGCATCAAAGCCAGGCCGAGGACGAGAATGCTCAGGCCCCAGCGCGGTAGCCTGCCGGCAGCATACAAATACACCCCAGCCACCACCGACCACATCAAATAGTGCGCATACTGATTGCGTTGGCCGATATGGCCAAAAATATTGCTGGTGGGGTGCGAACCGTCGTAAAACAAGCCCAGCTCCGCGGCGTAGCCGGTCAGCTGAGCTACGCCTATCGCCGCCTGAACCAAGCCGCCAAGGATCAAGGCCCAAGCCAGCCAGACCGCGAACGGTCGCTCGCCCATTTCCTCGCGCAAAGACATAGTGACCGCTGCGAGCAAGGCCGCAGCCAGCCAGGCCAAGGCAGTGGCGTAATTCATTCCGGGGAACAAGGCCTCCACCCAGAACGGCTGCCCGGCCCAAAGCAGTCCCATGGCCAGACACCACCAGGCGCTGCGCGGCATATAGCGGAATAACGATCCGCTCGGCAACACGAAGACCGCCGCCGCCAGCAGCAGCCAGACCACATTGATTTCGCCAAACCATTGCGGCAGCGGCACATAGTGGATGCGCGAGGCGAAAGGCAGGATGGCGATGAGGCATAGGGCCAGCATCGCCAATCGGGAAGTCAGATTTTGTAAGGTCATCCCACGAGCAACGTTTTGCAAAGTAAAACGTGAAGCATACCTGATGACGCAACAAGCTCAAGCGCCCACCATCAAAAAAGAGTCTTTCTGGTAACGGGCTCCACAACTGTCATCACGGCGGCATTCCGCGCTTGCTCTGAATAGACTTTGTAGCCACCATAAGCCGCCGCAGCGTTCATGACGATGCGCTGCAATGGTATAAGTTCCTTTTCAGATCGATAAGCAAACATTAGGGCAAGTCGTGCCGAATAATCAGGGTAATTTGCAATTGCAATACGCAAGCTCTCTCTCGCCCGTTCAGGCTGCTGGTTTAATGCTTGCAATATACTTAACTTTACCAAAACAGCGGGATATGGGCGATAACTGGCTATTCGCTCAAAAAAATCCAGCTTTATAGCCAACCCTTCTTTCGTTGGTTCAAGATAATTTGCCATGGCCATATCTATATCCCATGACCAAAGTGGATAATTCACAACCGAGCCTAGCTCTTTAATCGCCTTCACCCTTAGAGTGCGATCTGCTGGAGGCGAGCTATAACGCACCAACTTAGAATATACAAACACTCCAGAAAAAACATATGAAAAGCACAAAAAAGTTATTATTAAACAACATATTGTGAGTAGGCGACTTTTAATTGAAAAGGTATAGCGACCTACTGACGACAGAGAAGCTGCCACACAAAGCATCAACAAAAATGACAAGTACCACAAAGGATATTCAAACATACTATGAATCATCAAAACTAAAACAACTCCGACCAATAGAAAACCCTCTACAGACTGCTTACCCTTTACAAAAAACCCAAGCATCGACACCACGCCACCAACCAGCACAATCAATGTTCCAACAATCCCTGACTCGGCTAAAAGCTGAAAGAAAATATTGTGACTATGGGTGAACAAATAGCTTTCCGGTACTTTGGCAAAACCCGAAAAAACCTCCATTCTTGTGGAGGCTGCCGCAAATCCTCCAAAACCAACTCCGAACCATGGATGGCCCTTAAATATATCCCATGCCTTGCTCCACTCTACTCTTCTGCGGGCACCAAACCCAGCATCCAAGATTCTATCCGAACCGCTCACAGCCGCAATATTCAAACCAATTTTATTTAAAAACCAAATAATCTCATGATTAAAAAACTGTGTAAGCGACAACAGGATAACGAAACATGAAATGGCGATAGCCATACGCTGAGCCTCAACTTTTTCGCTTGAACGACGCAACCAAAACCAGACAAGAAAAATCAAGCCAACAGCATAACCCAAAGGCAAGCGAGAGCCAGTCCATGCAACCATTAACACCAATGAAAAAAGACTTAATATAAATAAATATTTACCCAGCTTTTGAATCGAGAACAAATAACAAGCTGAAATACTTCCCCACACCAAAAACTCCGCATACAAATTACGTTGACCAATATTCCCCATCACATTGCCTGTTGGATTGCCCGCATCAAACAAAACAAATCCATACATTTTGGGCGCAAAACCAAGCAACTGCAACCAACCAAGCATGCATTGTAAAAGCGCAGCCAGCAACAACCAAGTTGCCAGCAAAGCAATTCCCCCTCTAAGGTCTATCGAAGCATAAAATGGAATAAACAGCATTACAGCCGAAAGCAAAATTAATACAAGTCCAAATGGAAGACCATCCATTTCATACTGCAGCAAACAATAAATCGCAAGCAGTATCGTTGTCACAAAGGCGAAAGTAATCCTCCCTTCCGCCCGATCAAACAACGCGAACAACAAAGCCAGGCCTACAAAAACCAAAGCCAGTGCGCTCGACACCCAATCCGGCAAAGGATAAAACCGTGCAAAATTAAACAACGGCAGGATAATCGCCAAAGAAATCAAATGAAAGAAAACACCAGCTCGATTTGCAACCATAGGAATCCGCAAACAATAAAGGGCTCCGAATGGAGCCCTGAAACTTATAAACACATTTTACCTGCAGTTTGCCGGCAAATACTGAGCCGGAATCGCGTTACCACCCGCAGAGCATGTCCAAGTGACGGAACCACTGGCCAACGAACCAGTCAGGAGAAATTGATTAGCACTGCCGGTTACGCTTCCTCCTACCGTTGAAGCGTTCAGCGTCACAGTCAGCACTCCATTTGTGCCACTCAATTCATAGGCAACACTATTGACGTATTTAGTAGATGGTGAAGTAAAAGCAACGCCGGCAGCACCAGAGTTGCTAGTTGGCATTGATCCGTTCGAGATCGCCATTTCAGAAATGGCAGTTTTTGCGGCCGCTGCGGCGGACAATCCCTCTGTCACTTTGGCTCGGACGGTATAGTCCTGATACGCTGGAATGGCAATGGCGGCAAGGATACCAATAATCGCCACAACGATCATCAGCTCAATCAGAGTAAAACCCTGTTGCGAACTCTTTCTCATGGAACTCTCTCCTAAAATGACTTTAACGACAAATTGATGGCAAATACTGAAGATTCTGCCCTTGACCCGCGCAAGTCCATTGCACCGCGCCACTGCTTGCTACACTAGGAGTAAACACTACGCTCAAACTAGGAACCGAACTTGCTTGGAACGTCGCAGTAATGATGCTCACTCCGCCTGCGATGGTTACCTGAACATCACTGACATAGTTACCGGAAAGCATGCTAGGCATCCCTGCACTGGCATTATTGGCCGGCCAAACGTTGTTTGCCAGATAAGATTCACTGACAGTGGTCTTGGCGTGATCAATAAAGTTCAAGCCTTCAGATACTTTGGAACGAATCACATAATCCTGATAAGCCGGTATCGCTATAGCCGCGAGAATACCGACAATCGCAACCACAATCATCAGCTCTATCAGTGTAAAACCCGACGCGGCGCTCCTCATGTGCTGTAAGACTCCTTTATCTAGCTTGCTCAGGTCCATTAGCAGAAAGCATGCCACCATATGTGGGGTAATCACTTCCGCTCAGCATTCGTTCATTTCTCTTCCTACGAAAGGAACTATGTGACGTTTTTCGTCACATTCAACCCTAAAACTCGCTGTGATAGCATGCAGTCCTTGCCACTCCTTGGACTTATCATGAACAACAACCAAGACTGGCTGCAACGCAGCTTCAATACCGTCTGGCACCCCTGCACCCAGATGAAGCGTCATGAGGCTTTGCCCATCGTTCCCATCGCCAGCGCCGACGGCGTCTGGTTGAGCGACTTCGACGGCAAGCGCTATCTGGACGGGGTCAGCTCCTGGTGGGTCAATCTGTTTGGCCATGGCCAGCCTCGCATCAAGCAGGCGATCAAGAATCAGCTCGACACGCTGGAGCACGTGATGCTGGCCGGCTTTACGCATCAGCCGGTGGTGGAGTTGTCGGAGCGTCTGGCCAAACTCAGCGGCTTGGCCCATGTGTTTTATGGCTCCGACGGCGCCAGCGCCACGGAAATTGCGCTCAAGATGAGCTTCCACTATTGGCGCAACCAGGGGCAAGCGGACAAAACACGCTTCATCAGCCTGGAAAACAGTTACCACGGCGAAACCGTCGGCGCCCTGGCCGTGACCGACGTTCCCTTGTTCTCCAACACCTATGACGGCTTGCTGAAGCCGGGTCTGCGCGCACCGTCTCCGGACGCCCGCCGCGCGCTGCCAGGCGAAAACGCGGCGGATGTCGCGCGCAGTGCAGTCCAGGCGCTGGAAAATCTGCTAGCCAAGCACTCGGGAGAAGTGGCCGCCGTCATCGTGGAGCCCTTGGTGCAAGGCGCGGCCGGGATGGCGATGTACGATCCGCTCTATCTGAGCGAACTGCGCCGGCTGTGTGATCAATACCAAGTGCACTTGATCGCCGATGAAATCGCCGTGGGCTTTGGCCGGACCGGTAGTCTGTTCGCCTACCAGCAAGCCGACATCACGCCGGACTTTCTCTGTCTGTCCAAAGGCATTACCGGCGGTTTCCTGCCGCTTTCCTGCGTGTTGACCAGCGATCTGATTTATCAGGCCTTCTACCACGACGATGTCACTCGCGGTTTCTTGCATTCGCACAGCTATACCGGCAATGCATTGGCCTGCGCCGCGGCGCTGGCAGTGCTGGATATCTTCGCGGAGGAGGATGTCCTAGCCGCCAATGCCGCCAAAGCTCAGCGCTTCAATACGATGATGGCAGGCATACAAGCGCGTCCGGATGTCAGGAACTTCCGCCACAAGGGCATGATTTGGGCTTTCGAGGTCGACACCGCTCGAGCCGATTTCGCCCAGGCCTGCTTTGCTGCAATGCTGCGCCGAAGTTGCCTGTTGCGTCCGATCGGCAACACCGTTTACTTCATGCCGCCCTACTCGATCACCGATAAGGAAATGGCCTTCCTGATCGCCGCCACCGAAGCCACGCTGGAGGAACTGGCGCGCGCATCCAACACCGCCGACGGTCAAAGCATCCCTTTGCCGTGATCCGCCTTGCCATGGCGGGGTGAGTGCTCATAGCATGGAAATGGCAAGATTTACATTGTGAATCGCCTTGCATGCCGCCATCCACCCTGCCAGAACAAACTATGGATCCTCTGCTGATAGATACTCAACCGGATAGCGTGGCGGCATGGCTGGAGCGGCTGCCTTTCACCGATCTGCCCGAATGCGGACGATTATTAAGTCAGTCCATGCAAAACCTGTCCCGAGTTCCACTGGACAGCCATTTGCGCCACAAGCTCCTGAAGCTGTACCTGAAAGCGGTGGATCGCTATTACCCTCTGCTGGAAAACGAGATTCGCCAACATGACAGTTTGGGGACGCCGAAGGTGCGCCAGCTGGCCTTGCTGAGCGTCGAGCTGTTCGCTCTGATTTTCATCACGTTCAAACAGACTCTGCACGATCGCCTTGCCAAGCGCGGCCTGCTGGATCGCGAGCACCCTAAAATCGAGTTGATGGCCTACACCATGATGGCGGCGCGCCAGCTGCTAAGCATCAGCCAGCAATGCTATAGCCCGATCACGCCGGACTTCTGGTATGACTGCCACCAGTTGCATGTCTTCGCCAGCGGCCGCGGCTGGCAAGACAAGGGGCTGGCCAACGACGATTCCATCCAGACCATCTACTTGCAGATCCTATTGATGGGGCTGACCCCCAGCAACCGCCTCGCCCCCACCGAGCAGGCCTTGTCGCGACAGCTGATCTTCGATTTAGCAGCCAAGGCCCGGTTGATTCCGGTGGAGGCCTTGACCCAGCCGGTCCATGGCTATCTGGTTGATCAACAAATCGACTCCCCGCCGCGCTTTCTGCCGATTTCCGCTAGCAAATTGGGCCCTGGCTGCTTTCTGCTGGATCTGGAACCGCTCCGCGACATCCTGGAGAAAAGCAGAGAGGCGCTGCAAAAAGCGCAGAACAATCGTCAGCAGGGCCTGATGGTAGACGAATTGCAGTTGTTATCCTTGCTGGTGGAAGAATGGCATCAGCCCAAACGTCGCCGTCATCCGCGGCTCAAGACTCAAACCATCATCGAAATCGTCGCGGCACTGCCGGGCATCTGGTTCCATCGCAACGATCTAAGTTGGCAGTTGCCCGGTATCGCCGCTGAAGAGGACACGCTTCGCCACCGGCCGCCGCCGCCGCCCTGCTTGCTGGCCATTTCCAATCAGAGCGACAACGGTTTGCTGCTGCACGGCCAACCGCGAGATCAATCGCTGCGTGCAGGGGAACTGCTGCTGGTCACCCCGCCAAACCAACCGGAAAACGCCAAGCTCGGCATCGCCCGCTGGGTTGCGCTACGCGCGGATGGTCGGGAAATCGAATGCGGCGTGGAGTTTATCGGTGCTCCCCCCCGACCCGCACTGGCCATGCCCAGCATTACCCATCCCGGCGACAGCTTTCAGTTCGCCTTGCTGCTGGCCACGCCTGCGGGAATGCCCAGATTGCTGTTGATGGCTGGACGCCCGTATAGCCAGTTACGCGAATTCCGCCTACAAGACGGCGAACGGGAAAGCCTGATCCGGGTATCCCGCTTGCACACGCAGACTCCGCTGTTCCAAATCATGGAATACCGCGACAGCGAGCATTTCTGACCCAGATCAAGCTTTTATCTGGCCGAGGACCCAGCCGAATTCCACGGTCCGCATCAAAGCCCGTGTAATCAACAGGCTGCCGACACGGTGACGGAGCCGCTTTGCCGCCGTCGGATATCCTCCCCGCCGGAGGCGGTCCGGCCCGCTCTTTTTCGGGTAAACTCCCCCGCATCTATCGTTTCGACTCATGGAGTTTTGGATGCGCTCGGTTATTCACGCCGCTGACCGGATTGTGGTCAAAGTCGGCTCCAGTCTCGTCACCAATGACGGCAAGGGCCTGGATATGGCGGCGCTCAATCGCTGGGCCGCAGAAATCGCCGAACTGAAGCGGCGTGGCAAACAGGTGGTGCTGGTTTCCAGCGGCGCGATTGCCGAAGGCTGCCAACGTCTGGGCTGGACAGTGCGCCCCAAGGGCGTGCACGAATTGCAGGCCGCCGCCGCAGTGGGCCAGATGGGCCTGTGCCAGGCGTATGAAACCGCCTTCCGCGGCTTTGGCTTACAAACCGCGCAAATCCTGCTGACGCATGAGGACTTGGCTGACCGCACCCGCTATCTGAACGCCCGCTCCACCTTGACCAGCCTGTTGAACCTGAACGCGGTGCCCATCATCAATGAAAACGACACCGTAGTTACCGATGAAATCCGCTTCGGCGACAACGATACCCTGGGTGCGCTGGTGACCAATCTGATCGAGGCCGATGCCCTGGTTATTCTCACTGATCAGCAAGGCCTGTACAGCGCGGACCCTCGCAAACACCCCGACGCGGAATTCATCCATGAAGCCATCGCCGGCGAACCGCGGTTGGAAGAGATGGCCGGCGGCGCCGGCTCCAGCGTCGGCACCGGCGGCATGATCACCAAGATTCTCGCGGCCAAGCGCGCGGCGCGCAGCGGCGCGGCCACCGTGATCGCCTGCGGCCGCGAGCATCAAGTGCTGTCGCGCTTGGCGGATGGCGAGGGCATCGGCACCCAGTTGCTGCCGCCCACCAACCGCATGGCGGCGCGCAAGCAATGGTTGGCCGATCATCTGAAATTGTCCGGACGCCTGGTGCTGGACGCCGGCGCGGCGCAGGCGGTGCGGGAACGCGGCACCAGCTTGTTGCCTATCGGCGTTTGCGCGGTGGAAGGCGATTTCCTGCGCGGCGAGGCGGTGGCCTGCGTCGATCAGGAAGGCAAGGAAGTGGCTCGCGGCCTGGTCAACTACAGCTCCAGCGAAGCGCGCACCATCATGCAGAAGCCCACCCGGGAGATTGAAGCCGCGCTCGGCTATATGATCGAACCGGAATTGATTCATCGCGACAATATGGTCGCGCTGTAAGGGATGCGGCGGCGCCTCGGCGCCGTTGCTCCATCTCCACTTTCCATTCCATTCTTTGAATTAAAGGATTCACGCGTATGAAAAAGCTGGCCCTTTCGGCGCTTCTGGCTCTGACTTGGGGCTCGGCAATGGCCGAGGACGTACTCCATATCTACAACTGGAACAACGCCTTGTCCGCAGACACCGCCAAGCGCTTTGAACAATCGTGCAAATGCCGGCTGGTGCAGGACTATTACGGGGACAACGAGGAGATGCTGGCCAAGCTGGCCGCCGGCGCCAAAGGCTACGACATGGTCTTCCCCACCGCCTTCGCCGTCAGCACGCTGATCAAACAGGGCAAAACCCAGCCGCTTAACAAGGCGCAGCTGCCCAACTGGAAGAACCTCAACTCAGGCTACCTGAACCTGAACGCGCCGTTCGACACCGGCAACAAGGTGGCAGCGCCCACCGTTGTGTCGCTGACCTTGCTCGGCTACAACGAAACCCAGTTGCAAAAAGCCGGCGTGTTGCCGCAGGCCAACAGTTGGGCCTTGATCTTCGATCCGGCGGTGCTGGCCAAGATCAAAGGCCGGGTCACCGTACTGGATTCGCAGCGCGAACTGATGTCCGCCGCCCTGCTCTATCTGGGCAAGGACGCCAACTCCACCCATCCCGCCGATTGGAAAGCCGCTGCCGAGGTGATCCGCAAGGCCAAGCCCTACTGGGCCGCCTTCAATAACCAGAGCTACATCAAGGAGCTGACCGTAGGCAATATCTGGGTGGCCCACGGCTATTCCAACGATTTGTTCCAGGCGCAGCAGGACGCGATGCGCGCCAAACGGCCGTTCAAGCTAGGCTACCAGCCACAGAAGGAAGGCAATATCCTGGCGGTGGACAATATGGTGATTCTAAAGGACGCTCCGCGCCCGGACTTGGCGCACCGCTTCATCAACTTCATGCTGGACGGCAAGAACGCCGCCGAAATCTCCAACCAGATCGGCGCAACCAACCCGGTCAAGGCGGCCGAGGCCTTCTTCAAACCTCAGATCAAGGCCAATCCGGTGATCATGCTGGAGCCGGCCAAGGGCAAGTACGTGGCGCTGAAAGATCTGGACGTGAAATCCCGCCGCGATTTGAACCGCCTGTGGTCGCAGATCAAGATCGGCCGCTGAGCCATACCCCGTTGCAACGAAAAATCCCGGCCATTGACCGGGATTTTTTCATTCTTCGGGAGGCTGCTCGCCTTTACGCATCTCCACCGCCTTCATGATCACATAGGCCAGCATGGCGCACAGGAAGAACAACAACATGACCCAGGCAATCGAGCGCAGCGTGTCGATGAAGGTGTTGAACAACTCCAGCAGCCATCGTTCGCCGGTCAGTTCCATCACGGTGCTGCCCTTGCCCGCGGCCGGCGGCAAATATTTCTCCAGCGACCACTGCCGCACCCCGCCGGAAACCCCGGTGACCACGATGGCGAAGAAAATGTACTTGCGCCAGGCATCGGTCAAATCACGCCCCAGGACCCGCGACAGAATCTTGTTTACCGCCGGATCGAAAAAACGCGCGGTGAATATCGAAGTGGCAATCGCCACCGCCAAGGTCAGACCGAACAAAGCGTAAAACATAATCATCCCCCGCCGCAGCGGAATGCGTGAAAGCCAGAATTGTACGCCTGCGCGCCGGCGCAGGCGATCAGCGGATGGCCATGCTGCTGCGCGCAAGCGACAACGCCGGGACTCTGCTCGTCAATCTCTCAGCGGCAGGCCAAAGTGCTGATAAGCCAGCGCCGTCGCCATCCGGCCGCGCGGAGTGCGCTGCAGATAGCCTTGCTGGATCAGGAAGGGTTCGATCACATCCTCTATGGTGTCGGTGGATTCGCCAATGGCTGCCGCCACATTGTCCAGGCCCACCGGTCCGCCGGAAAACTTCTCCAAAATGGCTTGCAGCAACTTGCGGTCCATTACATCCAGGCCAGCCGGATCCACGTCCAGCATCGCCAGCGCGGCGTCCGCCACCTGGGAGCTGACCACGCCGTCGGCCCTGACTTCGGCGTAATCCCGCACCCGGCGCAGCAGCCGGTTGGCGATGCGCGGCGTGCCGCGGCTGCGACGCGCCACTTCGAACGCGCCGTCGTCGGCCAATTTGACGTTCAACAAGCCGGCGGAACGGCTGACGATGCGGGTCAGTTCCTCCGCGTTGTAGAACTCCAGCCGCGCGACAATGCCGAAGCGGTCGCGCAGCGGGTTGGTCAGCATCCCGGCGCGGGTGGTAGCGCCCACCAGGGTGAATGGCGGCAGATCAATCTTGACCGAACGCGCCGCCGGCCCCTCGCCTATCATAATGTCGATCTGGTAATCCTCCAGCGCCGGATAGAGGATTTCCTCCACCACCGGGCTCAGCCGGTGGATCTCGTCGATGAACAACACATCGTGCGGTTCCAGATTAGTCAACAGCGCGGCCAGATCCCCGGCCCGCTCCAGCACCGGCCCCGAAGTCTGCCGCAGATTGACGCCCATTTCGCGGGCCACGATATGCGCCAACGTGGTCTTGCCCAACCCGGGCGGGCCGAACAGCAGCACGTGGTCCAGCGCTTCGCTGCGGCGCTTGGCCGCCTCGATGAAGATTTCCAGCTGTTCGCGCGTCTTTTTCTGGCCGACGTACTCGTCCAGCAGCTTGGGCCGCAAAGCGCGCTCCAGCGCTTCCTCCTGGCTGGACAGGCTTTGCTGGGTGACGATGCGCGGCTCGGGCGCGCCGCCGTACAGGTTGTCGGTTTCAATCATGGTGTTAGCCGTCGGCCAAAAAAACGAATGTCCAATCTTACCACCGCGCTATAATCGCCGCTGGCCCGCCCATCATCGCGGGCCGACGCAACGTCTTCAGGGCGGGGTGCAATTCCCCACCGGCGGTATGATCGCAAGATCGAGCCCGCGAGCGCTTCCGCTTCCCGGCGGAAGGTCAGCAGATCTGGTGACAGGCCAGAGCCGACGGTAATAGTCCGGATGAGAGAAGACGACATGGCCGCCTGCCGCGCTACGCGCGGCCGCGGCGTGTTCGCTGCGCGCTTTTGCGCGCGGGTTGGCTTTCGCCGACCCTTTTCACGCCCTGGAACCTGTTTCTCAAACGACCCGAGGACCGTTTCCATGAGTATCGCCACACATCCCGACACCTTGTCTCAACGCGTCGAAACGGCGCTCAGCGCCTTGCGCCGCGGCTTGCCGGTCATCGTTCCCGACGACCACGACCGCGAAAACGAAGCCGACCTGATTCTAGCCGCCGACACGCTGAGCGAAACCGAAATGGCGCGTCTGATCCGCGATTGCAGCGGCATCGTCTGCTTGTGCCTGACCGCCGAGCACGCCGCCCGGCTGCAATTGCCGCCGATGACGCAACGCAACGACAGCCGCTACGGCACCGCCTTCACCGTCAGCATCGAAGCCGCGCAGGGCGTATCCACCGGCGTGTCCGCCGCCGACCGGGTGCGCACCATTCAGGCAGCCGTCCATCCGCAAGCGCAGGCCGGCGACGTGGTCAGCCCCGGCCATGTCTTTCCTCTGGTGGCGGCAGAAGGCGGCGTGCAGAACCGCCGCGGCCACACTGAAGCCGCGGTGGAACTGGCGCGACTGGCCGGCTTCCAACCCGCCGGCGTGCTGTGCGAGCTGATGAACCCGGACGGCAGCATGATGCGCGGCGCGCAAATCGCGGACTACGCTCAAACGCACGCGCTGCCCGTTCTGAGCGTGGCCGAACTGGCCGAATGGATTTCCGCGCAGAACTTAGCCGCCGCTCCGCTGTCTGCTTGATCTTTGCCCTTAGCCGCGGGCTAATGCCCGCGGCGACGCCGCCGACCCCTTCATGCTTCGTTTTATTTCTTTCCGCAGCCTGTTGCTAGCCAGCTTCCTGATCGTCGCCGTCGTGCCCTCGGCCGTGCTGATTCAGCTTCGCAACGAGCTGGGACACGCCGCCTCCACCCTGCGCTCGCATCAGGAACAGGCCAAGGAATGGCTGGACGCCAACCGCGTGTCACGCGAGCAATCCATTCAATTCGAACGCGCCACCCGCCAGGCTCAAATCCTGAAAGACCGCGCGCTGGCCAAAACCGCCGCCGGCGCCTGGCAGGAGATCGAGCTGGCGCAACGCAAATTGCAACGCGGCGACGACGACGAGTTGACGCTCAGCGCCCGGGCCATTCTGGCGATCCAGCCGCAACTCCAAGCCCTGCCGGCGCGCGCCGGCGCGCAACGCGACCGCTTGTTCCGCCAGCTAGACCTGCACCTGACCGCGCAAGGCCAATTGATCAACCGCCAACTGGAACAAAGCCAGCGCCAATGGCAGGACTCGATCACGGAAATGCGCCGCACCGCCGACCGCCTGGCCTGGCTGTCGCTGGCTTCCGCCCTGACCTTGGCGCTGGCGATGACCTTGTTAATCAGTTGGCCGCTGCGTAAGCTGCAAGCCAAGATCGCGCGGATGAGCGACGGCGCGCGGCTGCAGGACTGGCGCCAGTCCGGCCCCGCCGACCTGCAGCGCCTAGCCCGCGAGTTGGCCCAGCTGGACCGCCGGCTGGCGGCACTGGAGGAACAGAAAGGCCGTTTCTTCCGCCAAGCGTCCCACGAACTGAAAACCCCGCTGGCCGCCATCCACGAAGCCGCCGCGCTGCTGCGCGAAGAAGTGATAGGACAGCTGTCCGCCCAACAGCAGGAAATCGTAGCCATCTTGCAAAACAATGCGCAGACCCTGCGCCAACGCGTGGAGGCCTTATTGCGCTATGATGCCGGCCAATGGCTATCCGAGACACTGACAGTGGAGACCTTCGACCTGCCGGCGCTGATTGCAGAACGGTTGCAGGCCTGTCGTCCGCTGCTGCAAGCCAAACGCCTCGCCGCCGAAGTCCAAGGCGACATGGAGCGGGTCAACGGCGACCGCTCCAAAGTGGAAACCATCCTGGACAACCTATTAATCAACGCCATTCGCCACAGTCCCGTCGACAGCACCTTGAACATCCGCCACGGCCGCGACGCCAGCGGCGTCTGGCTGGAGATCAGCGACCAAGGATCCGGCGTGCCGGAAGCCTATCGAGAAAAGATTTTCGAGCCGTTCTGGAGCGGCTCGCCGCCGCCGGATGAATTGCCCGGCACCGGGCTGGGCCTGGCGATGGCGCGCGGTTTCGCCCAATTGATGCGCGGCGAGCTGACGCTGGAACCCAAGCCCCAAACCGGCGCCTGCTTCCGCCTGCAGTGGCCGGAACCGGAGAACAAGACATGAAAACATCTCGCTTTTGGGCCCTCAACGCGCGGCGGCTGCTCTGGCTGTGCGGCCTGCTAGCCCTGAGCGCCTGCGCGCATCAGCGTCAGCCGGTTGCCATGCCCGCCGCGCCCATCATCCGATGTCCAGACGCCAACCAAATCCTGCTGCTGCTAAGCCAGACGCGGGAGCTCCAAGCTCTGGCCCTAGCCGGGCGGGAAAGCTGCGGCAGCAGCCGCTTGCTGACTCTGCTACAACAGGCCCAGGCGGCGGAGAGCCGCGCCGATGTTCAAAAACTACAGGCCCAATTGGAAAGCCTGCTCGCCAAAACCGACAATCTGGACCCGGCCAGCCAGGGTCTTACGCGACTACAGCTTCAACAGCTGCAGGAAAGACGCAAACTAGCGGAAGCGCTGGAGCGACAACAAGCTCAGAACCGTGATCTGCAGAAACGCTACGACGACTTGAACGGCAAGCTCAACGCTTTGCGCGAAGTCGAGCGCGAACTCCAGCTGAAGCCCAGCAAAACCAAAGGAGGCCAGCCATGAGCGCTACCGCCCGCATCGTCTTGGTGGACGATGATCCCGACCTATTGCGCTTGCTCGGCCTTCGCCTCGGCGCCGCCGGCTACGAGGTTGAAGCGCTGGATAGCGCCGAAGCGGCCTTGAACGCGCTGGCGGCTCGCCGCGCCGATTTGCTGCTGACAGACTGGCGCCTGCCCGGTATGGACGGCTTGGAGCTGTTTGAACAAGTCCGGCAGCGCTACCCCGCGATGCCGGTGATTCTGCTGACCGCCCACGGCACAGTGCCGGACGCAGTGGAGGCCGTCAGCCGCGGCGTGTTCGGCTACCTGGTCAAACCCTTCGACGGCAAGGCGCTACTGGACAAGGTGGCCCAAGGACTATCGCTGGCGGGGTCCGGACGCGTGGTCGATCAGGCAGCCGCCGGCTGGCGCTCCGGCTTGGTCAGCCGCAGCCCGGCGATGGAGGAGCTACTGGCCGAGGCCCGCATGGTCGCCGCCACCGGCGCCAGCGTGCTGTTGCGCGGCGAAAGCGGCACCGGCAAGGAGGTGCTGGCCAAAGCTATCCACCTGGCCAGCCCGCGCGCGGGCCAGCCCTTCATCGCAGTCAACTGCGGAGCGATTCCGGACAATCTGCTGGAAAGCGAGCTGTTCGGCCATGAAAAAGGCTCCTTCACCGGCGCCAACGCGCGCCAGACCGGCTTGATTCAGCAGGCGGACGGCGGCACCCTGTTCCTGGACGAGATCGGCGACATGCCGCCGCCTCTTCAGGTCAAATTGCTGCGCGTGCTGCAGGAGCGAGAAGTGCGACCGGTCGGCGCGACGCGGGCGACCCCGGTGGATATTCGTCTGGTGTCGGCCACGCATCGCGAGCTGGAAGCGCTGATTCA
This sequence comes from Chromobacterium fluminis, assembly GCF_011602385.1. NCBI lineage: Bacteria > Pseudomonadati > Pseudomonadota > Betaproteobacteria > Neisseriales > Chromobacteriaceae > Chromobacterium > Chromobacterium fluminis. Next base: position 112,372 of record NZ_JAAOMA010000014.1, read on the forward strand.
GGAAGGCAGCTTCCGAGAGGACTTGTTCTACCGCCTAAACGTGGTTTCGCTACGCCTGCCGCCGCTGGCGGAACGCCGCGAAGACATTCGTCTGCTAGCCGCGCATTTCCTGGAAAAAATCTCCACCCGCTATCAGAAAGCCGTTAGCGGTTTCGCCGCCGACGCGCTGGAATACCTGAGCGCCGCGCCCTGGCCGGGCAATATCCGGCAATTGGCCAATGTTGTCGAACAATGCTGCGTGCTGACCACGGGCTCTCTGGTGACGCTGACGCAAGTACAGAAAGCCGTCGCCAGCGAAGAAAGCGCGATTCCGACGCTGGCGGAAGCGAAGCGACAATTCGAACGCGACTACCTGGAACGCTTGCTACGGCTCACCGGAGGCAATGTCAGCGACGCCGCGCGCCTGGCTGACCGCAACCGCACCGAGTTTTACCGCTTGCTGCAAAAACACGAACTGACGCCAGCCGCCTTCAAGCTGGAATAAGCGTAGCGACGCGACAGGCGTGACGAAAACGGCACCACCCTACGCCTGTCGCTAATCGACGACAGGTAAAATCCCAGTCAAATCAAAGTCCTGCCCATTTCCACCACCATTCTGTCGCCAAACGGCGACAGAATGGTAGCTTCCTGCAAACCAACTCAAGCCATAAAAAAACATAAGTCTTTGAAAAACAATAAAAAATAAAAACTGGCACGCCTTTTGCCATAGGGAGAGCGCAAATGATCGAAGCGCGGCAGACTCAAGCGCAAGCGATGTGACTCACTCTCTCGAAAAGGTTAATCCCATGAAGAAATCCACTCTTGCCATTGCTCTGATGACTTCCCTGTTCGCCGGCGCCAGCTGGGCGGCTCAAGACGCCAGCGCTCCGGCTGAACAAGCTCAACGCGCCACCGCAGCCAAGGACGACGCCAGCGCTCCGGCCGAGCAAGCTCAACGCGCCACCGCAGCCAAGGGCGACGCCAGCGCTCCGGCCGAACAAGCTCAACGCGCCACCGCAGCCAAAGGTGACGCCAGCGCTCCGGCCGAACAAGCTCAACGCGCCACCGCAGCCAAAGGTGACGCCAGCGCTCCGGCCGAACAAGCTCAACGCGCCACCGCAGCCAAAGGCGACGCCAGCGCTCCGGCCGAACAAGCTCAACGCGCCACCGCAGCCAAGGGCGACGCCAGCGCTCCGGCCGAACAAGCTCAACGCGCCACCGCAGCCAAGGGCGACGCCAGCGCTCCGGCCGAACAAGCTCAACGCGCCACCGCAGCCAAGGGCGACGCCAGCGCTGCCGAAGCTTTGATCGCCGAAGCCGCGCCAAGCGCAGCCACCGGTCTGAACCAGGCTGTCCAGGAAGCTGTCGCCAAAGCCGCGGCTCAGGTTGGCGCCAATATCCAGACCAGCGTGAAAGCGGGCGAAGTCACTCTGAACGGCACCGCGCCCAGCGAAGAAGCGCTGCGCCGCGTAGCTGAAGAAGCCTCCCGCGTACCGGGCGTGACCTCGGTGCGCACCAACGTCACCCTCAAAGCCGCTGGCTAATTCCGCTTTAATTCGTCGGCGCGCAACCCCCTGGCTCGCTTGTCATGACCTGCCGCGCCGACACTTGCTTACCCGGAGTCGTCCCAAGGAACACACGCAAGTGTGCCCGCCTCCATTCGCCGCCCTTCTGGGTGGCTTTTTTTATGGAGGACCAACGCACACCGCTCTTTCTTGGCCGCCCCCGCCCCTCTTAAGAGCCGCTAACAAAACTCAGTTTTACGGCTGAGGCAAGGCGCGCCGACGCAGACAGTACATTGAGTACGGCAAGTCGGCGCAACGCAGCATCAGGGGTTTTGTTAGCGGCTCTTAACGATGTGGCAGTCGCCTGGCCCACACCGCCACCCATTGCAAAACGCTAAGAATCTGCTTAAGGTCTGCTGCGTTTCGTGAGGCGTAGCCACGGTAAGTGCCCTTCGAGTACCACCCGTATAGTCCGCTTTCTCCGCGGTTTTCGCTTTGCCTCTCCTTTGCTAGCGAGATCGTAAACACGTTTTTAAAACTTCATCAGACTCTTCAAGGCAAGGCGCACGCCTTCGCTCACCGTCACGTCAGCCGGCAGGCCCTTGGTGGCGGCGGCGGCTTCCTTCTCGTTGTAACCCAGCGCCAGCAAGGCGTTAACGATGTCGCCCTTCTCATCCGGCGTGACGGCAAAGGCAAGGCCTCCTGGGGCGGTCAGATTGCTGCCGGTGGCCAACTTGCCACGCAGTTCCAGCACTAGGCGTTCCGCGGTTTTCTTGCCAATACCCGGCACCGAGGACAGGCGTTTGATATCTTCGCTGGCCACCGCCACCGCCAAATCGTCGGTGGTCATGCCGGAGAGGATGGCCAGGGCGATCTTGGCGCCGATGCCGGTCACCTTCACCAGTTGCCGGAAGGTTTGTCTATCCTCCTTGCTGGCGAAGCCGAACAACAAATGGGCGTCTTCCCTCACCACTAGGTGGGTGAACAGCGTGGTTTTTTGACCCAAAGCCGGCAATTGGTAAAAAGTGGTCATCGGCACATCGACTTCATAACCGACTCCATTGACGTCCAACACCACTTGCGGGGGCAGTTTTTCGATGAGGTTGCCGCTCAGGCGTCCAATCATGTTCGGATTCTTTCATCAAGCGATTACAGGCACACCGGCTACACCAGCCGGCCGCCTCGAATTTTCAAGCCGCTTTGCGCCAGCTGGCCCAAAGCACCGGCGCTGAGATTGGCGTGCGCCAAGGCCACCGCCAACGCATCGGCGGCATCGGCCTGGGGCGTACCAGACAAATTCAGCATCCGCACCACCATGTGTTGCACCTGCTCTTTGGCGGCCTTGCCGTGACCCGCGACGGACTGTTTGACCTGCAGCGCAGTGTATTCCGCCACCGGCAAATCCCTCAACACCAGCGCAGTAATACAGGCGCCGCGAGCCTGGCCCAACATCAACGTGGCCGCGGGATTAACGTTGACGAACACTTGCTCTACCGCCGCCGCCTGTGGCCGATAGGTATCGATCACGCCGAACAAGCCGTCGACGATCACGCGGATGCGCTCGCTCAAAGGCGCGCCCTGCGGTGTGCGGATGCAGCCGGAGGCCACGTAATGGCGTTGCTGGCCAACCAGGTCGATCACCCCGAAGCCGGTAATGCGGCTGCCGGGATCGATGCCGAGGATGCGGCGCGCGCCGGGAAGAGACGGAGCCGACATCGCCTCAGCCCGGACCGGCGCGCAATTGTGCATCCAACTGCTGCAATTGCTGCGGCGTGCCTACATTGTGCCAGACACCGTTGAAATACTCGCCGCTGGCCCGCCCCGCCGCGATCGCGGCGTCGTAGAACGGGCGCATCGGCGCGAAGCGGCCTGCGGGAAGGCTGGAGAACATGCGGGTGTCGTAAAGACCGATACTGGAGAAAGTCAGCTTGCGCTCGCCGTCGGCGCGCAAGCCGCCATCCGGCGCCAGCGCGAAATCGCCGCCGGCGTGGAAGACTGGGTTGTCCGTCATCACTAGGTGCATTCCAGGCTCCTCACGTCGCTCCAGCGCGGCCAGCCGGGGCAACAGGCCGGCGTAATCGTAATCGGTGTAAATGTCCGCCGCCACGCATAGAAAGGCCCGCTCCCTCCCTTCCCGCAACATGGGCAAGGCTTTGGCTATGCCGCCGGCTGTCTCCAATGGCTCGCCCTCGGCGGAGTAAGCGATACGCGCGCCAAAGCGGCCGCCGTCGCCCAGCTCCTGTTCGATCTGCGCTCCAAGCCAGGCATGATTGATCACGATATCGGCGAAACCCGCGGCCACCAGGCGTTCGATCTGCCAAACGATCAAGGGCTTGCCGCCCACGGCCAACAAGGGCTTGGGCGCATGGTCGGTCAGCGGCCGCATCCGCTCGCCGCGGCCGGCCGCCAGAATCATGGCTTTAGGCATGCTCACCCCTTGTAGCTCATTACCGGATAGGCCGACTGCAGTTCTTCGTCGGTCTGATCCTTGCCCACCAACTGCAGCAGCAATTGATAGAACGGCGCCAGTTCCTGATAACGACGGATGGTCCGTTTCAGATATCTGATGAAACGCGGAATCTCGGCGCGATACTTGTCCTTGCCGTCGCGATGGAACAAACGCGCGAAAATGCCGGCCACTTTCAAGTGGCGCTGCACCCCCATCCACTCGAAATCACGATAGAAAGCGTCGAACTCCGCCGGCACCGGCAGACCGGCCGCGCGCGCCTTTTCCCAATAGCGGATCGCGATATCGAGCACAAAAGGCTCGTCCCATTCAATGAAAGCGTCGCGCAATAGGCTGACAATGTCGTAGCTGACAGGGCCGTACACCGCGTCCTGAAAGTCCAACACCCCCGGTTTTCCCGGGGTCAGCATCAGATTGCGCACAATGAAATCCCGATGCACAAACACCTTGGATTGGGCCAGCAACACCGGCAGCAAGGCCTTGACCCCAGCGTCCCACAACTGACGTTGAGCAAAATTCAGCGGCTGTCCCAATTCCTTGGCGCAGAACCATTCCGGAAACAGGTTCAACTCGCGCGTCAGCAGCGCTTCGTCGTATTCCGGCAACACTCCCGGCTGGCTGGCGGACTGAATCTCCACCAGGGTGTCCAGCGCCTCCAGCAGCAGATGGCGCCGCACCTGCTCGCGCCCATCATGCTCCAAGGCGGCCAAATAGGTCACCCGGCCCAGGTCCTCCAACAACAGCAGACCTTGTTCGCGATCGCGCGCCAGCAGCTTGGGAACATTGACCATGGCGAAAACGTCGCGCACTTGCACATAGGCGTCGGTGCTCATTTTTTCCGGCGGCGCATCCATCACGATGCAACTCGCGCCATCCGGCCAGGTCGCACGGAAGTAGCGCCGGAAGTCGGCATCCGCGGCAGCGAATTCGAGCCCGATGTCCTGCCCCGGGTACAAATTCGCCAGCCATTTTTTGATGAGTTCCTGTCTATGCATGTCGCTTCGTCTTGGTGCTGATAGAATTGGCTGATTTTATACTGCCCCGCCGCCCCTTAGATATGGCTTTGTGCATGCCCAGAATCAAACCCAATCCGCTAGCCTTGGCGCTGGCGGCCGCGTTTTCACTGCAGCCGGCGCTGGCCTTGGCTGATGAAGACGCCCCGATCGCCCTGCCCACACCGCCCAAGGCCGAAGGCCAGACCCACGTCACCGCCGACGATATGGACGGAGAGATGAATGTGGAGCTGAAAGCCCGCGGCAACGTGGTGGTCACTCGCGACGACCAAAAGCTGGAGTCCGACTGGCTGAACTATTACCAGAACAAGGACCGAGTCAAGGCCGGCGACCACTTCAAGATGACGCGCGGCGTCGATGTGGTGACCGGCACCACGCTGGATTACAACGTCGCCAACTACAGCGGCACCGGCATGGACCCAGTATTCGCCATGGGCAAGCCCGCGCCGGCCGCCAAAGGCACGCCGGCCGGCGCCCGCCCTATGAGCACGGTGCCGATGCGCGGCGACGGCCAGCAAGTGGACTTCCGCGGCCAGAACGAGTATCGGGTCTACAACAGCCGCATCAATAGCTGCGAGCCCGGCAACGACTCCTGGTATCTGAACTCCTCGCTGCTGGACCTCGATTACAACAGCGGCGTCGGCACCGCCCGCAACGCGCGGCTGAATTTCTACGGCATGCCCATCCTGTACACGCCGTGGATGGATTTCCCGCTCAACGGCAACCGCAAAAGCGGCTTCTTGCCGCCCACCTTCAAGACCGGCACCAACGGTACTGAAATCGCGCTGCCCTACTACTGGAATATCGCGCCCAACTACGACGCGACCATCACCCCGCATTTCAACGACAAGCACGGCACCATGCTGGGCGCGGAGTTCCGCTACCTGCAGCCCAACTATTCCGGCTCGATCTACACTGAGCAACTGCCCAAGGACAAGGTCACCGATAAAAACCGCTACGCCTGGTATGCAACCCATAGCCAGACGTTGGCCCCGGGTCTGACTTTCGGCTACAACGCCAACTACGTCTCGGACCCCAACTACTTCAAAGATTTCGGCGATCGTCTCAGCATCGCCGCCAACGTCAACCTGGTACGCGAAGCCTGGCTCAGCTACGGTTTCGGCTGGCAGGGCGGTTCGGCCAACGCCACCTTGCGTGCGCAACGCTATCAGACGCTGCTGGAAAACCCCGCTCCCGGCGACATTCCCTACGCGCGGTTGCCTCAGCTGATTTTTAACGCCAGCCAGAAACTGCCTCAAGGCTTCAGCGCCAACCTGCAGAGCGAGTTGACCCGCTTCTCCCACCCGACATTGCAAAACGGCGACCGCCTGGTCGCTTATCCCAGCCTGACGTGGAGCCTGGACAAGAGCTGGGGCTTTCTGCGGCCCAAAATCGGCATGCATCTGACTGAATACCAGTTGGACGCGCTCCCCGGTCAGCAAGCCCGTTCGGTGTCGCGCAGCCTGCCCATCTTCAGTACCGACGCCGGCCTCTACTTCGACCGCGATACCGAGTTTCTGGGCGAGGATCACCTGCTGACGCTGGAGCCGCGGCTGTTCTACGTCAATATCCCGACCCGAAACCAGAACAATCTGCCCAACTTCGACACCTCGGAGAATGATTTCAACTTCGCGCAGTTGTTCACCGAGAACCGCTTCTCCGGCTCCGACCGCATCAACGGCGCCAATCAGCTGACCACAGCGCTGACCAGCCGCCTGATCAGCCAGGAAAACGGTCTGGAACGGATCCGGCTGACCGTGGGCAAACGTTACTATTTCAACCAGGACGACATCTCTCTGACTGGTGTGCCGCAACAGCGCACCGTCAGCGGCTCCAATCTGCTGCTGGGCGCCAGCGGCGACCTGGCCCAGGGCTGGCGGCTGGACAGCTCCTACGAATGGAACGAGGCGCTGAAAACCACCGAACGCTACAATGCTCAACTGCGCTATAACCCAGCGCCCGGCAAAGTACTCAGCGCGCGCTATCGCTATGGCCGCTACGAGCAACTGGACAACTCCTCGCTATACGGCCCGCTGCGCCAAGTCGACATCGGCGCGCAATGGCCGATCGCCAAGAAATGGTATGCGCTGGGCCGCTACAACTACTCGCTGGCCGACCGCAAGCCGCTGGAACAACTGGCCGGATTCGAGTACAACGACGGTTGCTGGTCGGCGCGGCTAGTCGGTCAGCGCTATGTCAGCGACCTGACCACCACCAAGAACGCCATTTATTTCCAGCTGGAATTCAAGGGACTTGGCGGCTTCGGCAACAATCCGCTCAACACGCTGAAGCTGGCGATTCCCGGCTATAGCAAGACTAACGATTTATAAGCGATGACCATGAAACAGACTCTGCTCGCCCTGCTGCTGGCCGGCGCCCTGCAAGGCGCCGTCGCCGCTCCCGCAACCCCGGTCAAAGAAGTGGACCGCATCGTTGCGGTGGTCAACAAGAATGTGATCACCTGGCTGGACCTGCAAACCCGCGTCGACGAGGCCATCAAGCAGCTTCAGGCTCAGAAAGTCACGCCGCCGGCCCGCGCCGTGCTGGAAAAACAAATGCTGGAACAGATGATCACCGAGGACGTTCAACTGCAGTACGCCGCCAGCGGCGGCCTGCGCATAGACGACGCCGCAGTGGATCAGGCGGTAGCCAATCTGGCCAAGCAGAACAAGATGGACGTGGCCGGCCTGAAAGCCCAGCTGGCCAAGGAAGGCCTGGCCTTCGACAAGCTACGCGCCGAAGTGCGCAAGGAACTGACCATCGCTCGCTTGCGCGACAGCGAGGTCGCCGCCAAGGTCAACGTCAACGAAACCGAAGTCGATCAAGTGCTGAAAAGCGCACAGAGCGGCAACCGCGCCGAATACCATCTGGCCAGCATTCTAGTCAACGTTCCCGAACGCGCCGACGCCAAGCAGATCGACACCCTGTCGAAGAAAGCCGAAAAAGCGTTGGCGGAGCTGGAATCGGGTCAGTCCTTCGCCAAAGTCTCGGCCAGCTACTCCGACGCTCCCAATGCGCTGAAAGGCGGCGATATGGGCTGGCGCAGCGCGGTGTCGCTGCCGGTTGAATTCGTGCAGATGCTGGAACAGCTGAAAACCGGCCAGCACACCAATGTGATCCGCACTCAGCAAGGCTTCTTCATCTTCCAGTTGCAGGACAAGCGCGACAGCGGCGCGCCGATGATGGTGGAGCAATACCATGTGCGCCACATTCTGATCCGCACCAACGAAGCGGTGTCGGCCAACGACGCCAAAACCCGCATCGAACAAGTGCGCGACCGCATCCAGCGCGGCGCCAAATTCGCCGACATGGCCAAGCTCTACTCCGAAGACGGCAGCAACGCCAAAGGCGGCGATCTGGGCTGGGTCAACCTGGGCGATCTGGTGCCAGATTTTGAAAGCGCGATGACGCAATTGCCAATCGGCCAACTATCCCAAGCGGTTCGCACCCCCTTCGGCTGGCATTTGATCCTGGTGGAAGGCAAGCGCAATCAGGACGTGTCCGGCGACCGCGAACGACTGGCGGTCAAACAGCAGATCCGCTCCCGCAAGATCGAACAAGCATACGCCGACTGGGTGCGCCAGCTGCGCGACTCCGCCTTCGTCGAAGAACGGCTGGACGAGAAGTAAGCATGGACGTCCCCGTATTGGCCGTCACCACCGGAGAGCCGGCCGGCGTGGGGCCTGACCTGGCGCTGAGGCTGACAGAAGCCGGAACCGGCTCGCGTTGCGTGCTGATCGGCGACAAGACCATGCTGGCCGCGCGCGCGCGCCAGCTTGGTCTCTCGCTTCCGCTTCATGATTACGCCCCGAGCGCGCCGGCGCCAACACAGGGGCTGGAAATTTGCCATGTCCCGCTGGCGGCCCCCGCCGTCCCCGGACGGCTGGACCCGGCCAACGCCGGCTATGTGCTGGCGACGCTGGACCGCGCCATCGACGGCTGCCTTAGCGGCGAATTCGCCGCCATGGTGACCGCGCCGGTACACAAGGGCGTGATCAACGACGGCGGCGTCGCCTTCTCCGGTCACACCGAATACCTGGCCGAACGCACGCACACGCCCAAGGTAGTGATGATGCTGGCCGGCGGCGGCATGCGCGTGGCGCTGGCCACCACCCATCTGCCGCTGCGGGACGTCGCCGACGCCATCACCGCGGACAGCCTGGAGCAGGTCATCCGCATCCTGATCGCGGACCTGCGCGCCAAGTTCGGCATCGCCGCGCCGCGGGTGCTGGTGGCGGGCCTGAATCCGCACGCGGGCGAAGGCGGTCACCTGGGGCGCGAGGAAATCGAAATCATCGAACCCTTGCTCACGCGGCTGCGCGGGGAGGGCATGGACCTGATCGGGCCCCTGCCCGCCGATACCCTGTTCAACCCCGACAAACTACGGCATTGCGACGCGGTGCTGGCGATGTATCACGACCAAGGCTTGCCGGTGCTCAAGCACGCCAGCTTCGGGGCCGGCATCAATATCACGCTGGGGCTGCCCATCATCCGCACCTCCGTCGACCACGGCACTGCGCTGGATCTGGCCGGCAGCGGCCGGGCACATCCCGGCAGCTTGTTCGAGGCCGTACAACTGGCGACACAGCTCGCCGTCACCGCCGCAGGCTGACTCAGCGGACGATCACCTCGTCCGGCAGCTCATTGACGCTAGGCCCGCCTCGGAGCGGCGCATGCTCGATCAACAAGGCGTGTATGCGCCACAAGCCGGCTTCCAGGCCGGCCACCCGCTTGCGCTCCGCCATCGCGCGGCCGACTTCGGCGCAAATCTCCTCCCAGGCCTGGGGCGGCACCCGCCGATCAATGCCGCGGTCGGCGATGATTTCAATGCGACGCTCCGCCAGCAACACATACACCAGCACGCCGGTGTTTTCCTCGGTGTCCCATACCCGCAACAGACCGAACCACTCCAGCGCACGTTCCCGCGCGCTCATGCCGCGCCAGGCGTCTCGCCAGTCCAGCGCCGACTCCACCACAAAGCGCAGCTGGCCGGCATGCTCGCGTTCCGAAGCCGCGATCCCCTGCTGCAAACGCGCCAATTCCGAAGCGGGAAACCGCCGCCGCGCCAACCAGCCGGTGCTGGCCAAGTGACGCAGCGCTCTATTCCATGATTGCCACATCACCAAACTCCCGAAGCGCCGCCGCCGCCAAACCCGCCGCCGCCGCCGGACCAGCCGCCGCCTCCGCGACTACCGCCAGATCCGCCGC
>NZ_JAAOMA010000150.1:0-264 GCF_011602385.1 Chromobacterium fluminis
TCTGGAAGATGATCTGGATGCGGCGTTTGTAAGCGTGGAAGGCCTTGGCGTCCATGCCCAGCAGGTCCTGGCCGTGGAACAGCGCCTGGCCGCCGCTGGCCTGGTGCAGCCGCACCAGGGTCAGACCGACGGTGGTCTTGCCGGAGCCGGATTCGCCGACGATGCCCAGGGTTTTGCCCTTGGCCAGTTTGAAGGACACGTCCTTGACCGCGTGGAACTGGCGTTTGCCGAACAAGCCTGCGCGCACGTCGAAGGATTTGCTCA
>NZ_JAAOMA010000151.1:0-255 GCF_011602385.1 Chromobacterium fluminis
GTGGCGAGCGAACGCGGAAGAGCCTGTACGTGTTATGGATTGTGTTAGTGGAAGGTTCATGGAAAGGACCGCCATAGTGGGTGATAGCCCCGTACACGAAAACACATTCCAAGGACTAGGCGTACGACAAGTAGGGCGGGACACGAGAAATCCTGTCTGAAGATGGGGGGACCATCCTCCAAGGCTAAATACTCATGATCGACCGATAGTGAACCAGTACCGTGAGGGAAAGGCGAAAAGAACCCCGGGAGGGGA
>NZ_JAAOMA010000152.1:0-255 GCF_011602385.1 Chromobacterium fluminis
AGCCTATCGGTTATTCGCGAGTTTGAGTGTCGCGATCAGAGTGCTTGGATGAGTACTGTGATCGCGTTGTTTGAACGCATTGATCTTTAACAAACTGAAGAAGCCGAATATATAAAGACGGCGAGAAGGACGATGGAGTTAACTCTTCATTGGCTGGATCGTCATCTTGGGTATTTGATTGTATCTAGGCTACGTCGCCATATCAAAAGGGGCGGTGTAGTCGTCGCACAAACACAACTTGTTGTTTTGGTGACT
>NZ_JAAOMA010000153.1:0-255 GCF_011602385.1 Chromobacterium fluminis
GCCTCCTCAGCAGACAACGCAGCGGCGGAAACGAAGCGCAGCGATCTGCACCGCTCTTTAACAAAACGAATAACCGATAGGTGTAAGTGCTCGGTCGATGACCAAACACTTGCACTGCAAGACGAGAAATATCTTGATGTTTCTTTGATCTTGCGTGCCAGAAAATTTGCTTGGAATTGAACTGAAGAGTTTGATCCTGGCTCAGATTGAACGCTGGCGGCATGCTTTACACATGCAAGTCGAACGGTAACAGGG
>NZ_JAAOMA010000154.1:0-255 GCF_011602385.1 Chromobacterium fluminis
CTAGATCCACACCCGACCGATTACCGGGTCCGGATGAAGGTCTCGCCGCAGGCCCGCGAACACAATCCAACCCTACCGGCCTATTGGGAAGCTCGGGCCATCGTAACCATCTCGCGACATGGTCGCCGGCGCATCCTGTTGACCTCATTGCTGGATGGGAAAGCCTGGCCGGCCGAAGAAATCGCGGAGCAATATCAGGATCGCTGGCGAATCGAGACCAGCTATCGCGAGCTGAAGCAGGAAATGTTGGGAGAT
>NZ_JAAOMA010000155.1:0-255 GCF_011602385.1 Chromobacterium fluminis
ACGCCCAACTGGACATCGCCAAGCGCACGCTGCAAAGCCGCGAGGAATCGCTCAAGCTGCAAACCAAGCGCTTCAAGGGCGGTTTGATCTCTGAGCTGGACCAGCAACAGGCCGAGGCCGAAGCGGCGTCCGCCCGCGCCAAGGTGCCGCAGATCGCCAGCGCGCTGGCGCAGACCGAAAGCGCGCTGGGCGTGCTGCTCGGCCACTCGCCCAAGCAACTGGTGGCCGGCGGCATCCAGCGCGGCCAAAGCCTGG
>NZ_JAAOMA010000156.1:0-255 GCF_011602385.1 Chromobacterium fluminis
TCGTGTTACTCGCGGTGATGTGGTACTACAGCGGCTGGCTGACCCTGATCGTGCTGGTGTCGCTGCCGTGCTACGCGCTGTGGTCGGCCGGGCTGACCCCGCTGCTGCGGCGGCGTCTGGACGAGAAATTCGCGCGCGGCGCCGACAACCAATCCTTCCTGGTGGAAGCGGTGGGCGGCATCGGCACCATCAAGGCGATGGCGGTGGAACCACACATGACCCGGCGCTGGGACAACCAGCTGGCCGCCTATGTGG
>NZ_JAAOMA010000157.1:0-255 GCF_011602385.1 Chromobacterium fluminis
GCCGGCAGGCCAGCAGCGCCTTGGTGTAGGCGTCCTGCGGCGCGTCGAAGATTTGCTGCACCTTGCCCTGCTCGCGGATTTCTCCGTGACGCATGACGATGACTTCGTCGGCGAACTCGCCCACCACGCCCAGATCGTGGGTGATGAACAGCACCGCCATATCGTGTTTCTTTTGCAGGTCGGCGATCAGTTGCAGGATCTGCTTCTGGATGGTGACGTCCAGCGCGGTGGTGGGTTCGTCGGCAATCAGCAGCT
>NZ_JAAOMA010000158.1:0-255 GCF_011602385.1 Chromobacterium fluminis
CACCAAAGTGCTGGCGATTTTCCGGCGTGTCGGAGGTTCGGAGGGTGCTGCCATCGATGGCATAACGGGCTAACCCACGCCAAGTGCGTCCGCGTCGCTGCCGTTCATCCCAAGCCCCGGCGCAGAGTGTGAAGAGTTGAGCCAATGGTTCTTCTCCGAGCCGCTGTCGTGCCTGGGTCAAGGCGCTTTTGGCGATGTCGGGGTTAGCCTCGTCGGGCAGCACCAAATCGAGATGGGCAGCGACTTCCGGGATGG
>NZ_JAAOMA010000159.1:0-254 GCF_011602385.1 Chromobacterium fluminis
CGTAAGCAATTGATTTTGCTAAGAATTGGTGGTGGAGGCGGCGGGAATCGAACCCGCGTCCGAAAGTCCTCTACAGTGAGTTCTACATACTTAGTCGTGTCATTTGGATTTAACCGCTGCCACGCCGGATGCGGCAGGCTACCCGGTGGCGCTGATTCCGCTGGACCATCCCAAAGTAACGGTCCTGAAAGGCGAGGACTTGCTGCCGTACTACCGGATTGGCAGCAACCCGGCGATGCCGATGCGGATGATTC
>NZ_JAAOMA010000015.1:0-119439 GCF_011602385.1 Chromobacterium fluminis
TCTATCAGCACCCCCACCCGCCCGCGCAGGCCCAAGCGCTGCTCTACGCCGGCCACCGCTTGCACCAGCAGCTGTTTCAAACGCGGCAGCCGCGCCTCGTCCGCGCCCGCCGCGCGCGCCAGTTCGAAGAACTGGCTGCGGTGGTCGAAGGCGAACACGCACAATTCGTCCCAGCGCGGCCGCGCCGCGCTGACCCGATGCAGCCGGCTCAAGGCCGCGTCCTCGCCAGGCCGCCGCATCGGCGCGGCGAGAAAGCGCTCCAGCTCGGCCGGGGTCGGCATCGCCGGCGCGCAGCCGTGGCGCGACACCACCAGCGCGCCGCAGGCGTTGGCGCGGCGGCAGCATTCGGCGTAGTCGCCGCCGCGCAGCCAGGCGGACAGGAAGCCGGCCAGGAAGGCGTCGCCGGCACCCAACACATTCATCACCTCCACTGGCGCGCCGGCCACGCTGAAGGCGTCCTCGATGCGCGCCGGCACCGCGTCGGGAATCACCGCGCAGCCCAGCGGCCCCAGCTTGACCACCAGCACCGCCCGGCTCAACGCGCGCACTCGGGCCAAGGCCGGCATTAGCTCGGCCTCGCCGCCGGCGATCAGGAACTCCTCCTCGGTGCCGACGATCAGGTCGAACTCGGAGAGCAGGCTCTGCAAATGGGCGCTAACCTCGGCGCTGGCGATGTAGCGGGTTTCGCCGTCGCCTCGGCCGGCCAGGCCCCACAGCACCGGCCGGTAGTCGATGTCCAACACCGTGCGCGCGTCGTGGCGGCGCGCGTATTGCAGCGCTCGGCGGCTGGCCGCCTCCACTCCGGGCCGGGACAGATGGGTGCCGGTGATCAGCAAGGCCCGGCTGCCGGCGATGAAGCCCTCGTCGATATCGTCGGCGCAGATCGCCATATCGGCGCAGTTTTCGCGGTAGAACAGTAAAGGAAAGGTATCCCGGTCCTTGATGCCCAGCAGGGTCAGGCCGGTCAGCCGCTCCGGGTCCACCTTCACCTGGCTGACGTCGCAGCCTTCGGCGCGCAGGGTCTTGAGCAGGAAGCGCCCCATCTGTTCATCGCCGACGCGGGACAGCATCGCCGATTTCAAACCTAGCCGGGCCGCGCCGAAGGCGATGTTGGCGGAGGAGCCGCCCAGGTACTTGGCGAAGCTGGCCGCGTCTTCCAGCGGCGCGCCCAGTTGCTGCGCGTACAGGTCCACCGCCAGCCGGCCCAGGCAGACCAGGTCGCGGTCTCGGCCGCTGGCGAAACGGGTGGTGTTTTGCATGCTAGATCTACCTTTCAGATGTGGACGCCGTCCAGCTCGGCCATCAGTTTCTGCATTTCCGCGCCGCCGGCCATCATGTCCAGCACTTCCTCCTTGCTGACCGAGTCCTTGGCGTAAGTACCCAGCGAGCGGCCGCGATTGAGCAGGGTGAAGCGGTCGCCTATCGGATAGGCGTGGTTGACGTTGTGGGTGATGAAGATCACCGAGATGCCCTTCTCCCGCGCCTTGGAAATCAGCTTGAGCACATTGACGCTCTGCTTGACGCCCAGCGCGGCGGTGGGCTCGTCCAGGATCAGCACCCGCGCGCCGAAGTGAATGGCGCGGGCGATGGCCAGGCATTGCTTTTCGCCGCCGGACAGGGTGCCTATCGCCTGGTGCGGATCGCGAATGTGGATGCCCATTTCCGCCAGCTTGTCGCGCGCCACTTCGCCGGCCAGCTCCAAGTCCAGCACCGGCAGCAGGCCCAGCCATTTCTTCATCGGCTCCCGCCCCAGGAAGAAGTTGCGCGCCACCGACATCAGTGGCACCAGAGCCAAGTCCTGGTAAACAGTGGCGATGCCCTGGTCCAGCGCCTGGCGCGGCGATTCGAAGCGCACCGGCTGTCCGTCCACCCGGTATTCGCCGCCGCTGGGCCGGTGCACCCCGGCCAGGGTCTTGATCAGCGTGGACTTGCCGGCGCCGTTGTCGCCCAGCAGGCAATGCACCTCGCCGCGGCGCAGTTGCAGATCCACCTTCTGCAAGGCGATCACCGAGCCGAAGGTCTTGCTGACCTGGTCCAGCTCCAGGATGTAGTCGTCACACGGTTTCATCTTCGACTCCTTGCGGCCCGCGGCCAGGATTGTTCAGCGCAGCGGCCGCGGCAAGGCGCGCCGACGCGGACAGTACATTGAGTACGGCAAGGAGGCGCAACGCGGCCGCAGGGATTTTGCCGGTCGTGACCCAGAGCCGGCTCACGATCTGGCGAGCTAAAGCGAGACAAGGCGAAAACGGCTGAGAAAGCGGAATGTACGGTTGGTACATGAGCATTTCGAAGACGTACTCACCGTGTAACGCTCCACGACGCGCAGCGGATCGAGGGCCGGCTCTCATTTGGCCTCCGTCACGCGGCGTCGGACATAGTGATTGAACAACACCGCCATCAGCAGCATCAGGCCGAGGAAGACGCGGAACCAATCCGAGTTGATATTGGTGTAGGTGATGCCGATCTGCACCACGCCGAAGATCAGCGCGCCGACGCAGGCGCCCACCACCGAGCCGTAGCCGCCGGTGAGCAGACAGCCGCCTATCACCGCGGCGATGATGGCCTCGAACTCCTTTTGCAGGCCGCGGTCAGCGGCGGCGGAACCGACGTCGCACACTTGCAGCACCGCGAACAGGCAGGCGCAAAAGGCGGTGAACATGAACAGGCCTATCTTCACCTGCTTGACCGGCACCCCCACGTTCTTGGCGGCGTTGGCGTCGCCGCCGGCGGCGAAGATCCAGTTGCCGATCCGGGTGCGCGCCAGCACGAAGGCCGCGATCGCCGCCAGCGCCAGCCACCACAGCAGCACCTTGGGCACGCCGGCCGCCGCCGCGCCGCCGTCCGGCAGGGAAGCGATGGCGCCGATGCCGGCCAGCCAGTGGAACAGGCCGGCGCCGACGTGGCCGACGAACAGCCATTGCGCCAGCGGGTCCGCCGCCGCCAGGTCGCCGACGCCGCTGACGATGGTGCGGTTGGCGAACAGGATGGACAGCGCCAGCGTCAGGCCGCGCAGAATGAACAGAAAAGCCAGGGTGACGATGAAGGACGGCAGCCGGGTCTTGAGCACCAGATAGCCGTTGAGCCAGCCCACCGCCAGCGAGCCGGCGAAGGCGAACAGGACGGCCAGCCAGAACGGCCAGCCGAAGTACAGCGGCGGAATCGCCACCATCATGCCGGCGAAGCCTATCATCGAGCCCAGGCTCAGATCGAACTCGCCGGCTATCATCAGCAGGCAGGCGCCGATGGCGATGATGCCGAGATAGGCCGCCACCTGCGACCAGTTGACGATGCCGTCCACCGCGAACATGCCGGAACCGCCTGCGCCGACGCCGAACACCGCGAACACCAGCGCCGCGCCGGCGACGGCGGCGAACTCCGGCCGGCCCATCAGCCGGTCGAACAGCGACAGCCGCCGCACTCTTTCATCGTCGCCGGGCGGCGCCATACGGATGCCCGCGGCCTTGCCCGGGCTGGCCTTGCTCATGCTCATTGCTATGCTCCTCGCCTCGGAGCCGTCGCGGCGCCGGGCGTCAGATCCATCGGAAAACGGCGGCTAGCGGTACTGCCCGGCGTACTTCTCCACCTTGGCGATATTGTCCTTGGTGACGAAGCCGGGGCCGGAGTTGATGTGACGGCCCTTGTAGAGGGGCGCCAGCCCGTACTCCTTCAGCCTGGCCTGGAACTTGGGACTGGCCTTGAGCGCGGCTTCCACCTTGGCCGGATCCGTGGTCTTGTCGCGCTTCATGATGGCCAAGGCCGCTACCGGGATATAGCCCTGCAGATAGGGCTGCTGGTCGATGGCGAACTTGATGGTGCCGTCCTTGATCGCCTTGGAGATGTCCTCGGACAGGTCGAAGGTGGCGAAGTAGAGCTTGCCGGCCAGGCCCATCTTCTTCACCGCCTTGATCGCCGGGCTGGCCGAGGTCGGCCCCAGCGTCAGCAGCGCCTGGGTGCCGGGGTTGTTGCGCAGATAGGCGCTGACCTTGCTTTCGATGCCGGTGGGGTCGTCGCCGGCGTCCAGCGTGGATTTGCGCACATCGGCGCCGATGGCGTCGGCGAAGCCCTTGCAACGCTCGAAGGAGGCCGGGTTGGTGGCGTAGTGGTTGACGCAGAGAAAGGTCTTGATGCCGGCGGCCTTGGCCTGCTTGCCGGAATCGAAGCCGGCGTCGTATTCCGGCTGGCCGACGTGCAGGGCCGCGCCCAGGCTTTCGCTTTGCTTGACGGTGCCGGAATTGATGGTGATCAGCGGGATCTTCTTGGCCACCACCTGGCCCAGCGGCCGCTTCAGCACATCGTAATCGGCAATGCTGGCGATCACGCCGTCGTAGCGCCGCGCCGCCGCCTGCTCGATCAGCCGCGCCATATCGGCCAGGTCGCCGTTGGGCGGATTGCGGTAATCCACCTGCACGTTGAAATCCTCGCCGGCCTGCTTGATGGCGTTCTTGATGGTGTTCCACCAGGCGTCGGAATCCGGCGCGTGGCTGACCAGCACGAAACGGGCGTCGGCCGCCAAGGCCGGCTGGGCCAGCGCGCAGAACGCCAGCGCCGCCGCGGGCAGCGCCCGCTTCCACTTACTCTTCCAGAGTCGCTGCTGCATCTCTCTCCTCCTTATTCTCCGCCGGCCCATCGTGGGGCCCGCTATGGTGTCGGCCGCGGCCGCTGTCTGGCGGCGGGCGTGAAATCACCTTATGAGCTTTCGCTCTACTCTGCAAATAATTTTCCAAAATTGATTTTCAATAGAAAAATATTTTCGAACACAAGGACAAAACGTATACTGGCCAAAACCTTAGGAAAGCCCGCTCATGGCCAATACCGCCCCCGCGGAGGAATTGATGCAGCGCATTGCCGCCGAATACGACACGCTGAGCAAGCAGCTGAAAGTGATTGCCGCTTACGTGGAGCAGCACCGGGGCACGCTGATGCTGCAGCGCATTACCGACATCGCCCAGGCTTGCGAGGTGCAGCCCTCCGCCATCGTCCGCTTCGCTCAGCGCTTCGGCTTTGCCGGCTTTTCCGATATGCAGGCCGTGTTCCGTGACGCATTTACGCCACAGGGCGCGCCGCAACCCAATTACCGGCAGCGCATCCAGAGCCTGATCGCCAACCGCGACGAGCAGCGCTCCGCCGGCGGCATGACCCGCGACTTCATCGCCGCCTGCCAGCAAGGCCTGCAAGAGCTGGACGCCTCGCTGGACGATGCGCAGCTGGAAGCGGCGGTGGAGCTGCTGTTGAACGCCGACAACATCTATGTGGCCGGGGTGCGGCGCATGTTTCCCATCGCCTCCTACATCGCCTACGCCTTGCAGCACACCGCCAAAAAAGTGCATTTGCTGTCCGGCCTGGGCGGCATGTTTCCGCAGCAAATCCGCAGCATTGGAGAAAAAGACGTGCTGATCGCCATCAGCTTCCAGCCCTACGGCAAGGAAAGCCGCTATTGCGCGCGAGTGGCGGCGCAGCATAAGGCCAAGCTGTTGGTGATCACCGACAGCCAGCTCAGCCCGCTGGCGCGCGGGGCCGACGCGGTATTGACGGTCCGGGAAGGCTCCGCCTTCGCCTTCCGTTCGCTGACCAGCACCATCTGTCTGTGCCAGGCGCTGTTCATCGCACTGGCCTGCCGGCTGGAGCTGAACATAGAAGAAACCAAGGAGACTGGAGGATACGATGATTGACACAGCGCTGTTCGGGGCCGGCCGCATCGGCAAGATCCACGCCGCCAACCTCGCCCGCCTGCCGGGCATGCGGCTCAAGTACGTGGTGGACAGCCATGCGCCGGCGGCGCGGGAACTGGCCGCCGTCCACGGCGCCGAGGCCTGCTCCGCGGAACAGGCGCTGGACGATCCGGCAGTGCGCGCCGTGGTCATCGCCGCCAGCACCGACACCCACGCCGAACTGATCCTGGCCGCCGCCGCGCGCGGCAAGGCCATCTTCTGCGAAAAACCGGTGGACCTGGAGCTGGAGCGCGCACGCCAGTGCGCCCAGGCGGTGGCCGCGGCCGGCGTGCCCTGCCTGATCGGCTTCCAGCGCCGCTACGACCCCACCTTCGCCGCGCTCAAGGCCAGGCTGGCCGCCGGCGAGATCGGCGCGCCGGAAATGCTCATCGTCACCAGCCGCGACCCCGGCGCGCCGCCGCTGGACTATATCCGCCGCTCCGGCGGCATCTTCAAGGACATGCTGATCCACGACTTCGACATCTGCCGCTGGATTCTGGACGACGAAGTCCTCAGCGTGCACGCCAGCGCCAGCGCGCTGAGCGACCCAGCCATCGCCGCCGCCGGCGACGCCGACAGTACGGCGGTGACGCTGCGCACCCGCCAGGGCCGGCTGTGCCAGATCAACACCAGCCGCCGCGCCGCCTACGGCTACGACCAGCGCTTCGAAGTGCTGGGCAGCCGCGGCATGCTGCAGGCCGGCAACCACCGGCCCACCGAGGTGATCGCCTACGGCGAGCGCGCCGTGGCCGCCGACCTGCCCGAGCCCTTCTTCCTGGAGCGCTACCGCCAGGCCTACGCCGCCGAGATGGCCCACTTCCTGGAGGTGATGCGCGACGGCGCCGCGCCGCGCACCACGGTGGAAGACGGCGTGCGCGCGCTGGAGCTGGCCGACGCCGCCACCCGCTCCTGGCGCTCGGGTCAGGTCGTCGAATTGGATCAGGTCTAAGAGCCTGTTCACAATCTCGCGAGCAAGAGCGAGACAAGGCGTTGCGGCTGAGAAAGCGGAATGTACAAATGGTACATCAGCATTTCGAAGCGGTTTTCAACGCGGTATCGCCGCAGCGCAGCAGATCGTGAACAGGTTCTAGCTCAACAGGGAGGCTTGTCATGTCTACATTAAACCTCGGCGTCGCCGGCCTGGGCCGGCTGGGCCGCCGCCACGCGCTCAATCTGCGCGAGCGCATCGTCGGCGCGCGCGTGATCGCCGTCTGCTCGCCGCTACCGGAAGAACTGGACTGGGCGCGCCGGGAACTGCCCGACGCCGCCGGCCACGCCGCGCTGGAGGGCCTGCTGGCCGAACCGGGGCTGGACGCGGTCTTGCTGGCCACCCCCACCGCGCTGCACGCCGAGCAGATCATCGCCTGCCTGGACGCCGGCAAACACGTGTTCTGCGAAAAGCCGCTGGCGCTGAACCTGGACGATTGCCTGCGGGTGGAGCGCGCCGCCGCCCGCCGCCCGGAACTCAAAGCCATGGTGGGTTTCGTGCGCCGTTTCGACCCCAGCTATCAGGACGCCGCCGCCAAATTGGCGCAAGGCCTGGTGGGTCAGCCCTATCTGGTGCGCTCGCAGACTTGCGACCTCAACGACGACAGCGGCTTCTTCGTGCAGTTCGCGGCCAGCAGCGGCGGCATCTTCATGGATTGCAGCATCCACGACATCGACCTGGCGCGCTGGCTGCTGGGCTCGCCGCGCCCGTTGCGGGTATGGGCCAGCGGCGTCAACGCGGTGCACGGCGCGCTGGCGCAATACGGCGACGTGGACAACGGCGTGGCCATGTGCGAGTTCGAGGACGGCAAGCTGGCCTGCTTCTACGCCTCGCGCACTCAGGCGCACGGCCATGAAACGCTGACCGAGATCTTCGCCACCCAGGGCCGGCTGAGCGTGGGCGCCAACCCGCGCGCCAACCGGGTGGAGATCAGCGACCGCCACGGCGTGCGCAATGAATGCGTGACGGATTTCTATCAGCGCTTCGCCGAAGCCTTCGCGCTGGAGCTGCAGCATTTCGTCGACGCCGCGCGCCTGGATCTGCCGCTGGCCTTGAGCCTGGCCGACGCCCGTGAAGCCACCCGCATCGGCCTGGCCATTACCGAGGCCTTGAGGACCCGGCAGGCGGTCGAGTTGTAAGAACCTGTTTACGATCTAGCACACGTCGGCGGGATGAATGGGGCATGGTGAGAGAGCCGCTAGTCCCGCTGTCCCCCTCAAGCATGTGAACATCTTCAAAACTACCGCGCCGGGGAGCTTGCCGCCGGCGCGGCGATACCCTATCGTCCTACTCCTTTCAGCAAAAACAAAACCATGGCGATGCCGATGGACTTGCCGGATTTCATCACGCCGACATCCGCGCATCCGATCATGGCGTCGCGCCAACGCCCCTTGCGAACTTATATAGAGGAGAACCCATGTCATTCGCTTGCAAACCCCTGCTCGCCACCGTCGCGCTGGCCATCGGCCTGGCCGCGTCCGTCCAGGCAGCCGACAAGATCGTCATCGCCCACCGCGGCGCCAGCGGTTACCTGCCGGAACACACGCTGCCGTCCAAAGCGCTGGCCTACGCCCAGGGCGCGGACTATCTGGAGCAGGACCTGGTGATGACCAAGGACGACAGGCTGATCGTGCTGCACGACCATTACCTGGACCGCGTCACCGACGTGGCCGAGCGCTTCCCCGAACGCGCGCGCAAGGACGGACGCTATTACGCGATCGACTTCACCCTGGCCGAGATCAAATCGCTGCGCTTCACCGAAGGCTTCGACATCGACAAGGGCGTCAAGCGTCAGAGCTACCCCGGCCGCTTCCCCATGGGCAAGTCCGATTTCCGCATCCACACTTTTGAAGAGGAAATCGAATTCATCCAGGGCCTGAACCACTCCACCGGCCGAGACATCGGCTTGTACCCGGAGATCAAGGCGCCGTGGTTCCACCGCCAGGAAGGCAAGGACATCACGGTGAAGGCGCTGGAAGTGCTCAAGCGCTACGGCTACACCGGCAAGAACGACAAGGTCTATCTGCAATGCTTCGACTTCAATGAACTCAAGCGCATCAAGACCCAGTTGATGCCCAAGGCCGGCATGGACCTCAAGCTGGTGCAGCTGATCGCTTACACCGACTGGCAGGAAACCTTCGAGCAGAACGCCGCCGGCCAGTGGGTGAACTACAACTACGACTGGATGTTCCGTCCGGAAGGCATGAAGGAAATCGCCAAGTACGCCGACGGCATCGGCCCGCAATACCCGATGCTGATAGACAAGACCTCGACGCTGGGCAAGATCAAGCTCACCGGCATGGGCCGCGCCGCGCACGCCAACGGCCTGGCGATCCACCCTTACACCCTGCGCAAGGACGCGCTGCCGGCCTACGCCAAGAATATGAACCAGTTGCTGGACGCGGTGTACAACCGCGCCCAGGTGGACGGCGCCTTCAGCGACTTCCCGGACCTGGCGGTGGATTTCCTGCGCCGTCAGAAGCAGCACCGCTAAGAGCCGCTAACAAAACCCCTGATCCTGCGTTGCGCCTCCTTGTCGTACCACTTGTACTGCCTGCGTCGGCGCGCCTTGGCTCAGGTACGCTGCGCGGTTTTGTTAGCGGCCCTAAGCCCGCGTTCCGAAGCCGGCGGCCGCCGGCTTTCAAAGGCAGAGCCAGGCCGGCCCAACGCCAGCCCGGCCTCAGCCTGCCGATTGCGCACGCTCACCGAAATAAGCCTCAAGTTTCCGCGGGCCCGGCCGAAAATATGGCCATACTGAGGTAAGGCAGCCCTCGGTTTCCTTGCGCCCGCTGCGCAAGCCCCCAACAACACAGCAGGTTCAGACCAGGTCGACCAACACCAACAGCGCCTTGGGCATGAAGGCGTCGCGCCGCTTCCGGCCGTCGATCACAACCGCCCTTTCCGCTTAGGAGCGCACTATGTCCGTCAATTCCGTGAACACCCCGTCCGTCGGCAGTCAGCTCAGCGCCAGCGTCCAGCAGAGCCAGACCAGCAGCAGCGCCAGCCAGAACGTCAGCAGCTCCGCCACCGCGCGCAATCAATTGAACGCGCAACTGGTGGCCAATCTGGACGTTTCCACCAACGCCGACGGCAAATCGCTGTCCCTGCTCTACCGCACCGCCATCGACAGCATCAACCAGATCCTGGCCGATCAGCTGAACGGCGGCGCGGGTGCCCAGCCCGCGTCCGATGGCCAGAGCGCCCAGGGAGCGCAGCAGACGCCCAACATCCTGCAGCAGAAGATGAGCGAGGACAATTCGCCGGAAGGGACGTCCCAGCGCATCCTATCCGGCGCGCTCAGCTTCTTCAGCACCTACGCCAAACAGCACCCGGAACTGAGCCAGGAAGAACAGGCCAAGAACTTCGTCGACATCGTGCGCGGCGGCTTCGAAAAAGGCTATGCCGAGGCCGTGGACGTCCTCAACGGCCTCAAGGTGTTCAACGGCAATATCGCCGACGAGGTCAAGAAAACCCGCGATCTGGTCAACAAGGGCTTCGACGACTTCGTCGCCAGCATGAAGCCCAAAACCCAAAGCGACGCGGCCGCGGCAACAAGCTGACGGTTAAAACTGAATGCAGCGTTAAATTAAAAATAAAGTTTTCCCCGACCGTGTCGAAAATAGGGCATGGCCGGGGAAACGAATCAGATCCAGACTGCGTTTCCGGCCGAACGCCGCCAGCCAGACCGGCGGCACGCTCGCAAGGAGACCGTCATGCCCATCCTGCCCGTTACCCTGACCCAGGCCGGCCGTTCCGCCGGACACCAGCTCTCGCAACAGGAGCAAGGCGGAAAACACGGCCGCCAGCGCGAGCCCGCCGCCGCCGCGGCCAGCCCCGACGCCGACAGCCGTTTCTCCGCCGACAAGCAATTTCTGGATTTATTCCACCACGCGGTGATGGACCCGCTCAGTTGCGCGCTGGACCTGCCGCTAATGGGCAAGGACCTGCTGACCGGCCTCGGCCTGGAACACAACCCCGGCTACGCGGCGGAACGGATCATCCGCGACTTCTACCAGCTGTTCGCCCTCTATCGGCAGCAACACCCCAAGCAATCGCCGATGCAGCAGCTGTTCATCTTCCTGGCCGTCGCGCGGCAAAGCCTGGATTGCGGCTTCAATGAAACCCATCAGGTGCTGGAAAGCATGAATATGCTTCACGTCGCTTACCACGATCTGGTCTCCGCCAAGGAGCAAGTGACGGTGGCGCTGATCAATTTCGGCCAACCGCCGGTCTAGGCAACGATTCCGGCTCTAGCACGGAACACGCCTCAAGAGCCTGTCCCTCTCTCCCTGCGCTCCCCTAAGCGCGGCCGCGCGCCGCGTTCTTGCCCCATATCAATTTTGATTCATCTAAAAATATGCTCACCCGTATTTTTTAGTAAATTATAATTTTGTTATTTACATTGAGCCGGATATGGAATTACTGATAGGCACGATAGTCACGCTGCTGGTGGGCCGGGCTATCTTCAAAGGCTACTCCGCCACCGGCGTGCTGATGCTGGGCGGCCTGGCGCTGCTGATCGCTACCGCCTTGCAAGGCTTGCCGGTGCTGCCCAAGAACGTGGCGGCCACCGGTCACGCCGCCACCGACATCGCCGAGTTCGTGAAATCCCTGCTCAGCAGCCGCGCCGCGGACCTAGGCCTGATGGTGATGGCGCTGTGCGGCTTCGCCGGCTATATGACCCATATCGGCGCCAACGACATGGTGGTCAAGCTGGCTTCCAAGCCGCTCAGCCGCATCAAGTCGCCGTACGTGCTAATGGTGGCGGCTTACTTCGTCGCCTGCCTGCTGTCGCTGGCGGTGTCCTCCGCCACCGGCCTGGGCGTATTGCTGATGGCCACTTTGTTCCCGCTGATGGTGAACATGGGCATCAGCCGCGGCGCGGCCGCGGCCATCTGCGCATCGCCGGCGGCGCTGATCTTGTCGCCCACCTCCGGCGACGTGGTGATCGCCGCCCAAGCCTCGGGCATGCCGCTGATCGACTTCGCCTTCAAGACCACGCTGCCCATTTCCCTGCTGGCCATCGCCGGCATAGGCTGCGCCCACTTCTTCTGGCAGCGCTACCTGGACCGCAAGGAAAACCTGCCGCTGACGCGCCAGGACGTGCACGAGATCGTCACCGACGCGCCGGCGCTGTACTGCCTGCTGCCGTTCACGCCCATCGCCGGCGTGCTGGTGTTCAACGGCAAGCTGGCGCCGGAACTGCACATCGTCACCGTATTGATCCTGTGCATCGCGCTGGCCGCGCTGGTGGAATTCCTGCGCCATCGCCGCGCCGCGCCGGTGTTCGCTGGCTTGGAAGTGGCTTACAAAGGCATGGGCGACGCCTTCAGCAGCGTGGTGATGCTGATCGTGGCCGCCGGCGTGTTCGCCCACGGCCTATCCGCGCTGGGCTTCATCAATCAGCTGATCGGCCTGGCGCAGTCCTTCGGCTCCGGGGCCATGGTGTTGATGCTGGTGCTGGTGGCGATCACCACGCTGGCCGCGCTGACCACCGGCTCCGGCAACGCGCCCTTCTACGCCTTCGTGGAACTGATCCCCAAACTGGCGGCCGAAGCCGGCATCAACCCCGCCTTCCTCGCCATCCCCATGCTGCAGGCGTCCAATCTGGGCCGCACCGTGTCGCCGGTGTCGGGTGTGGTGGTGGCCTGCGCCGGCATGGGCCAGGTGTCCCCGTTCGAGATCGTCAAGCGCACCTCGGTGCCGGTGATCGTCGGCCTGGTGATTGTGGTGCTGGGCACGCTGGCGCTGGTGCCGGCCTGAGAACCCGTTCAATGTCTGCTGCGCGTCGGCAGGATGGATATAAGAAGCGCGTTGAAAACAGCTCCGAAATGCTCATGTACCGTATGTACATTCCGCTTCCTTAGCCGCAACGCCTTGTCTCGCCCTAGCTCGCGAGACTTTGAACAGGCTCTGAGAACCCGTTTCCGATCTGCTGCGCTTCAGCAATAAGGCGTTTGAAGCGCCGCCAAACCCGGCGCCCGCGAAGAGAAAACGGCCGCCCTCAGGCGGCCGCTTCTCATTGCGCAGGGGTAAAGCTTATTGCTGGGCCGGGGTGTTCTCTGCGAAGTATTCGTGGTTGTCGGCGTTGTTCAAGGCCTGGGTCGGATTGGTCTTCGCCAGGTTCTTGGCGCCCGCCTGGCCATAAACGTGGTCGTCGGTGCCCGCCACCACGGTGAAGTGGGACAACTCATGCACCAGGGTGCCGCCCTTGGAGTCGGTGCCGCTGGTCGGCGCGTTCCAGAAGGCGCCGCACAGATAGATCTTGTACGGCTGCGCCGGATAGACGTAGGCGTAAGTGCCAGCCTGGGTGCAACCGCAATCGATGCTGATCGGCTTGGAGTCCAGCGCGTCCTTGATGCTGACGTAATGGGACTTGGCGGTGTTCCAGTTGGCCAGCGCGTACTTGCCGAACCACGTGGTGTAGCGCGGGGTGCCGGACGGAGAGCCGGACAGATAGCTGACCGAATCGTTGGCCATATTGATGGCCGCGCTGACGCCGCCGTTGGTCTGGCTTTGCTGGGTCACCGAGCAATTGGCCGCGTAAGTGACGCTGGAAGCGGCCGCCTTGCGGCTGAGGATGGACCATTCGCGCTGCGCGTCCAGCGACTGCTTCAGCAGCTTGCTGCTGCGGCCGGCCACCGACACGCTGGCGGTATTGGAGCTGAGCACCTCGTCGGCCACGACGGCGGCGTCCGCGCCGGAGGCGATCTTGGCGTTAAGCTGCGGCGCGGCGCGGTTCAGCACGCGGGAACTGGCCGCCTGGAAGCGCACGTCGAAACGGCCGCTTTTCGACATATCGTAATAGTCGGACACCTTGACCTTGACGCTCAGCGAAGCACCCGGCGCCAGCGCCACGGTATCCTTGATGGTGGGCACAGCGCGCTTGTAGCGCGGCCCCAGATAGCTCACCGGCTTGCCGTCGCGGCTCACCTCGAAAATCTGTTCCTGCAGTTCCTGCCCCGGCACGTACCACTTGTAGATACGCAAGGTTTCTTTGCCGGTATTGCGGTAATTCAGCACCACCTCGACATCCTGATCCGCCGCCACCGAGGCCTGCTGCTTGGCCACGCTCACTTGCAGATCATGCGCCTGAACCAGGCCGCTCCCCAAAGCCATCACGAACAAGGCAATCGGCAACAATTTTTTCATTGATCTTCTCCTGGTGGAAACACCGGCTAGTCCCGCCGCGCTTGTGGCCCGGCAAGGCTTCCAGCCCTTCCAACCCCTTTGTCATCACGTGTTTATTAAAATGGATCGCAAACATATTTCGAATGCGAAAGTCATTAATTACATGACGAAGACATGATTTCAATCAAGAAAAGCGCCCTTGCCGACACGGAATCGGCGGCTGTCTGATTTTTGGCACGCTTCATAAAACAGCCTGTTCTAGGTTAAAGTAGCGGGTTGCCCTGCTTGGTGAGACCGATCCAGGCAGGCGACATGTCGGCAGGCCCGCGCCGCGCCCGGCTCCACATCTCAAGCTTCGACTGTTTATCGAATGGCGAACACAATGAATCAGACACCTGAAAAGGCTCTGGTCGTCCTTTCCGGCGGCCAGGACTCCACTACCTGCCTGTATTGGGCCTTGCAAACCTTCGGCCATGGCAATGTCGAGGCCGTGACCTTCGACTACGGCCAGCGCCATCGCGTCGAGTTGGACTGCGCGCGCAAGATCGCCGCGCTCGCTGGCGTGCGCCAAACAGTGCTGCCCATCGACACCTTCGCCGCCATCGGCGGCAACGCGTTGACCGACGCCGACATTGCGCCGGAAGACGGCGCCCGCGACGACGACGCGCTGCCCAACACCTTCGTGCCCGGTCGCAATCTGATCTTCCTGACCTTCGCCGCCGCGCTGGCCTATACCCGCGGCGCGCGCCACCTGGTCGCCGGCGTCGCGCAGACCGATTACTCCGGCTATCCCGATTGCCGTGAAAACACCCTCAAGGCGCTGGAAGTGGCCTTGCGGCTGGGCATGGACAGCCGGGTGGAGCTGCACGCGCCGCTGATGTATCTATCCAAGGCGGAAACCGTCGCTTTGGCGCAACAAGTTGGCGCGATGGACGCATTATCCTGGAGTCACACCTGTTATAACGGACAGGTGCCGCCTTGCGGCCATTGCGCGTCTTGCGAGTTGCGCGCCAAGGGTTTCGCCGAAGCCGGCGTGCCCGACCCGCTGATCGTCCGCTGCCAAACTCGCCGGGAGGACTAAGATGCACACCTCCAGCCTGATCGCCGGCGCCCGCTTCGAAGCCGCCCGGCAGGTGAGCGGCGCGCCCGACCTCACCGCGCGCCCGCACGGCCACAGCTTCCGCGTCATCGCCCGCGCCGATGCCCAATACCCCGGCCAGGAACAGCTGCAGGCGGCTTTGGATGCCGCCGTCGCGCCGCTGGACTACGCTGATCTCAATCGCCAACTGGCCCAATGCGACGATCTGGCGCTGGCCGCCCACCTGCGTTCCGCCCTGCCCTGCCCGGCGGCGCTGAGCCTGCAAAGCTCGCCGCAGCGCGGCGTGGCCCTGGACGGCGACACCGCCCTCAATTGGATACAGGTTCAGTTCGAAGCCGCCCATCAACTGCCCCATGTGCCGGCTGGCCATAAATGCGGCCGTCTGCACGGCCACGGTTTCGGCGTGCGTCTAGCCGCCGACGCCAGGCTCTGCGGCCATCCGCGGCTGGAGGCCGCCTGGCGGCCGCTGTTCCTCGAACTCAATCACCGTTACCTCAACAACATCGCCGGCCTGGACAATCCCACCAGCGAAGTGTTGGCGCAGTGGCTGCACCAGCGGCTGGCCGACACGCTGCCGGGTCTGGCTTGGGTGGAGGTGCGCGAAACTCATAGCGCCGGCAGCCAGTTCGACGGCCAGCGCTTCCGCATCTGGAAAGAGCAGCGCTTTGAAAGCGCCAGGCCCTTCGACGACAAGGGCGCCTACACCGGCCACAGCTACCTGGTCCGGCTGATGCTCAGCGGCGAACTGGACCAGGCCATGGGCTGGCTGCTGGACTTCGGCGACGTCAAAGACCGCTTCAAGCCCCTCTACCGCCAACTGGACCACAATCCGCTGGACCAGCTCAGCGGCGTGCGCGGCGGCGACACCGTCTCGGTGGCGGAATGGGTGCACGCCCATCTCTCGCCGCTGGTACCGGAACTGGCGCGCATCGATCTGATGGAACAGGAACTGCGCGGCGTGTCGCTGATGTTCCGCGACGATATGCGCTGGCCCCTGCTGTAAGAACCTGTTTACGATCTGCTGCGCGTCGGCGGGATGGATAGAAATGGGCGTTGAAACCGAACTCAGTGCTCATGTACCACGTGTACAGTCCGCTTTTTCGCTCGTTTTCGCCTTGTCTCGCCTTAGCTCGCAAGATCGTAAACACGTTCTAAGCCTGTCCCTTCATTACATTTAGAGAACGCGCTGTGACGACTTACACGGTCAAGGAAATCTTCTACACGCTGCAGGGCGAGGGCCGGCAGGCCGGCCGCGCCGCGGTGTTCTGCCGCTTCGCCGGCTGCAATCTATGGTCCGGCCGCGAGGAGGACCGCGCCAAGGCGGTCTGCCAATTCTGCGATACCGACTTCGTCGGCGTCGGCCCGGACGGCGGCAAGTTCAAGAGCGCGGCGGCGCTGGCCGAGCGCATCGCCTCGGAATGGCCGGCCGGCGCCGGCGGCGCGCCCTATGTGGTGTGCACCGGCGGCGAGCCGCTGCTGCAACTGGACGCCGAGCTGATCGCCGAACTGCACCGGCTCGGCTTCGAAGTGGCGGTGGAAACCAACGGCACCGTGGCCGCGCCGCCGGGGCTGGACTGGATCTGCGTCAGCCCCAAGGCCGGCGCGGAACTGCTGCTGCGCTGCGGCGACGAACTCAAGCTGGTCTACCCGCAGGCGACGCAGATGCCGGAAACCGTAGAGCAACTGGACTTCGACACCTTCTATCTGCAGCCCATGGACGGCCCGAACCTTGCGGCCAACACCCGCGCCGCCATCGCCTACTGCATGACGCACCCGCGCTGGCGGCTGTCGGTTCAGACACATAAAGTTACCAATATCCGCTGAACTTGCCGGGCCCTTCGGGGCCCAATTCTTATCCGCCTCCCCCGCCCCCTTCGTTCCTCCCGCAAAAAATATCGCGCTCCGCTGTAAGGAGGCCGCGCCGACGCCGACTCATGGCCAGGAAGAACTGCCGACCGCATCTGGCGCCACGATAAAAAAAATCGCGACTACAGTGTAAGAATCCGGAAACGACCTCGACTCAATGAATGTCCGGACCCGGCAAGCTTTCTCAATGCGAGAGTCCGGCAGACTGGCTCGTTTATAATCACCCCATCATGATTCGGCCTCCGGCCGTTAAACAGGAGAAACACCATGAGTACCAGCAAAACCCTGATCGCCTCCGCACTTAGCGCCGTCGTCGCCATCGGCGCGCTGGCTTCCGCTCCAGCGGCCGCCGCCGACAAGGAGAAGTGCTACGGCATCGCCCAAGCCGGCAAGAACGACTGCGCGTCCGCCACCGGCGCCCACTCCTGCGCCGGCCAGGCCAAGATGGACAAGGACCCGGGCGACTGGAAATACGTGGCCAAGGGCAGCTGCGAGAAAATGGGCGGCAGCACCGCTCCCAAGAAGTAAGCCGGATCCGGCCGGAGCGCGGCCTTTGTCGCGCTCCGGCCGGAATCTGAACGAAATCTGAAAGAACAAATTTCAAATCCATGTAGTCTCAGCGAGGTTTGCCAAACGTCGGCCTTGAAATGCTCTCCAAGGCTGGCCCGCACCTACCTCACAGGAGACTGACATGAACACCGCTCGCAAACTGCTTGCCTCCGCCGTTGGCGCCGTCATCGCGCTGGGCGTAGCCGCCTCGGCTCAGGCCGAAGACGCGCCTCAGCCCAAGGAAAAATGCTACGGCGTCACCCCGGCCGGCAAGAACGACTGCGCTTCCGCCGACGGCGCCCATTATTGCGCCGGCGAGGCCAAGGTCGACAACGATCCAAACGAGTGGCACAACGTGCCCAAGGGCACATGTGAGGGCCTGGGCGGCCGCACCACGCCGCCCCCCAAACAATCCTAATCGCGCCGCCGGGCCCGCCCGGATAGGCGACCCGAGGTGAATGATGATGGAAACCAAGCTTCCAGCGGTCTGCGGCATCGGCCTGCGCGCCCCGCATTACCGCGAAGCCCTGGACAGCCGCCCGAACCTGGGCTGGGTGGAAGTGCACAGCGAGAACTTCTTCGACGGCGGCATGCCCTGGAGCATGCTGCGCGAGGTGGCCGCCTGTTGGCCGCTGTCGCTGCACGGCGTCGGCCTGGGCCTGGGCTCGGCCGCGCGCCCGGACCCGGCCCATCTGGCCTCGCTCAAGCGGCTGGTGGACGCCGTGCAGCCGGCGGCGGTGTCGGAGCACCTGTCCTTCAATCATTCCGAACGCCGCTTCGTCAACGATCTGCTGCCCATCCCTTATACCCGCGAATCGCTGGCGACGATCGCCGGCCACGTCGAGGAAACCCAGGACACGCTGGGCCGTCCCATCCTGCTGGAAAACCTGTCCAGCTATCTGGAGTTTCCCGGCAACGAGATGCACGAGGGCGAATTCCTCGCGGAACTAGTGCGCCGTACCGGCTGCGGCATCCTGCTGGACATCAATAATCTCTACGTCAACCGCGTCAATCTGGGCGTGGACACCGACGCGGTGCTGGACGCGCTGCCGCCGGCGGCGATAGGCGAGATCCACCTGGCCGGCTACAGCGAACGCGAGGGCATGCTGGTGGACACCCACAGCCAGCCGGTGCACGACGGCGTCTGGCAACTGTACCGCGAGGCCATCGCCCGGCTGGGGCCTCGCCCCACGCTGATCGAATGGGACCTGGAGATTCCGCCGCTGGCCACCTTGCGCGGCGAAGCCGCCAAGGCCCAGGCCATCCTGGAGGCCGCGCATGAGCTGGTCTGATTGGCAGGCGGAACTGCTGGAACAAATCGCCGATCCGGCGCACGCAGCGGAGGCGGCGCCCGCGCTGAACCCGGCCGGACTCGCGGTCTACCGCAACAACTACCGGGTGGGCTTGATCGACACCCTGGCCTTTATTTACCCGGTCTGCCGCCAACTGGTGGGCGAGGACTTCTTCACCGGACTGGCCCGCGTCTTCATCGGCGGCCACCCGTCGCACAGCGGCAATCTGCATCTGTACGGCGCCGCCTTCGGCGACTTCGTCGCCGGCTTCGAACACGCCCGCGAGCTGCCCTATCTGGCGGACGTCGCGCGGCTGGAGTGGCGGGTCCACCGCGCCTACTACGCCGCCGACGCCGCGCCGGCCGACAGCGCCGCGCTGGCCGCCTTCCCGCAACCGCGCTGGGGCGAACTCCGGCTGCGGCCGCTGCCCGATGTCGCCGCTCTGCTCAGCCCCTGGCCAGCGGCGTCGATCTGGCTGGCCCACCAGCGCCAGCCGGTGGAACTGGACGTGGACCTGCACCGGCAGCCGGAAACGATGCTGGTCCACCGCTCCCAAGGCCGGGTTCAGGTCGACATCGTCGGCGCCGGCCTGGCCGCGCTGCTGCAAGCCTTCCTCGACGGCGCGACGCTGGAAAACGCGGTGGAACAGGCACTGGCCGCCGAAGCGGGCTTCGACCTGCAAGCCGGCCTGCTGCGGCTGTTCCAGCAGCGCCTGATCCAAGACGTTACGCTGTAAACACGCTTAAACCCTGAGTGCGGAATCTCATCCAAGCTTGCGGGCATGGAGGGGGAACGCACGCCCGCGGCTTGCCATGCACCGCCGCTGAACCATACTCAACACACAGGAGATACCGCCATGAACCCCTTGACCTGCTCCCGCCTCAACGCGCCCTACCGCTGGCTGATCCGCGGCGGCGATCTGCTGCAGCCGCTGCTCTCGCTGCTGTTCCGGCTGTGGATCGCCAATGTGTTCTTCAAGTCCGGCCTGACCAAGATAGACGACTGGGACACCACCATTCTGTTGTTCACCGAGGAATACCACGTGCCGCTGCTGCCGCCCGCCATCGCCGCGGCCTTGGCCGCCGCCGGCGAACTGGGCCTGTCCGCACTGCTGGCGCTGGGCCTGGGCGCGCGCTTCGCCGCCGCCGGCCTGTTCATCCTCAACGCGGTGGCGGTAATCAGCTACCCGGGCCTGACCGAAGCCACGCGCGAATTCCATTACTACTGGGGCATGCTGATCGCCGTGGTGTTCGCCTTCGGCCCCGGCCTGCTGTCCGTGGACGCGCCACTGCGGCGCTGGGCCGGACGCTGCGCGGCGCGGGACTGAACCAGCTACCGGCGCGGCGTGGCATAATGCCCGTTCCGACACGCATTGACCCGCCACGCCATGAGCCTCGCCTACACCCTGGTGATCCAAGCCGACACGCTAGACCCCCATCATCTGCATGAACTGGCCCACCTCGCCGAGGCCACCCATATGGACCATCCCAGCCCCAGCGTGGCGCGCCTGCGCGGGGCGGCGCCGGCACAACGGACCGCGGCGCTGGCGCTGTGCGAGCAATGGGGCTACGACGGCGCCTATGTCGAAGCCGGCCGCAGCTTCGCCGATTTCGGCCTGCTGGTGTCGGATATGGACTCCACGCTGATCACCATCGAGTGCATAGACGAAATCGCCGACATGAACGGCCTCAAGCCTCAGGTGGCGGCCATCACCGAGCGCTCGATGCATGGCGAACTGGACTTCGCCGCCTCGCTGACGGAGCGGGTGGCGCTGCTGCGCGGGCTGCCGGAAAGCGCGCTGGAACAGGTCTATCGTGAAAGAGTCAGATTGATGCCGGGCGCCGAGGCCTTGCTGGCCGCCTGCAAACGCCACGGCGTCAAATTCATGCTGGTGTCCGGCGGCTTCACCTTCTTCACCGACAGACTGAAAGCCGAGCTGGGCCTGGACTACGCCTTCGCCAATCAGTTGGAAGTGGAAAACGGCGCCTTGACCGGCCGGGTGCGCGGCCCCATCGTCGACGCCGCCGCCAAGAAGCGCTTGCTGATCCAGCAGCGCGAGGCGCTGGGACTGAAGCCGGAGCAAGTGCTGGCGATGGGCGACGGCGCCAACGACTTGCAGATGCTGGCCGAAGCCGGCGTCGGCATCGCCGTGCACGCCAAGCCGGTGGTGCGCGCCCAGGCCGACATCGCCGTCAATCACGGCGGCTTGGACCGCATCCTGAACCTGTATCACTGAACGGCCACGCCGCGGGAGCCGACCGATGAGCTTATTTCCTGAACTGGACAGCGCCAGCTTCGACGCCGAATTGCCGTTCTCGGTCCAGCCCCTGCCTGGCGGGATCTGCCCGGCGCGCCAAGAGCGTGAAACCCGGCTAGCGCTGCGGGTGCTCGCCGCTCCCACCGAAACCCTGCCCGAGGCCGATCCAATGCTGGTCAGGCTGGAGGCCAAGCTGGACCTGGCGCTGGAAGTGTCGCTGCTGTCCCGCCACCCGGAGCGCCCGCCGCTGACGCCGTGCCGGCTGGGCCTGGACAGCATCGCCTGGATCTCAGACCACGCCAACCACGGCAGCGAACCGGTGCTGGTCGCCTTATGCCCCAATCCCGATTCCGCGCTGCTGCTCTTCCTCGCCGCACGCATCAACACAGTGACGCCGGGCGAAAACGGCAATTACCTGATCCGCGCCGACATCGCCGGCGCCTTCGACGAAACCACTCGCCTGCTGTGGGAGAAATGGGTGTTCCGCCGCCATCGCAAGGCGATACTGGAACGCTAAGAGCGTGTTCACGATCTCGCGAGCTAAGGCGAGACAAGGCGAAAACGGCTGAGAAAGCGGAATGTACACACGGTACATGAGCATTTCGAAGCGGGTTTCAACGCGGTATCGCCGACGCGCAGCAGATCGTAAACAGGTTCTTAGCCCTCGCGCGGAAAGGCGATCAAATGATCCAGCTCCAGCCGGATGCCTATCGCCTCCCCCACCGCGTGGTCGTGATGGCTGGGCACCTGGGCCAGCACCCGCTGGCCGGACGGCAGCGCCAGCGTGTAATGGAACTCCGCGCCGCGGAACACCTTGGCGCAGACCAGGGCCCGCGTCGGACTGGCGTCGTCGTGCTGCACATCGTCGGGCCGCACCAGCACGTCCACCTCGTCCCCTGTCTCGAACTGCAAGGGCACGATGCCGCAGAATTCGCCTATCTCCAACGCCACGCAACGCGGCCCGGTCACCTTGCCGGCCAGGAACACGCCCTGGCCGATGAAGTCGGCGACGTAGCGGGTGGCCGGCTCGTGATAAAGCCGGTATGGCGCGTCCCACTGCAATAGCCGGCCCTGCTGCATCACCCCGACGCGGTCGGCGATGGCGAAGGCCTCGTGCTGATCATGGGTCACCATGATGGCGGTGGCGCCCTGGCTTTTCAGTATCTCGCGCACCTCGCGCGACAGGCGCTCGCGCAGGTCCACATCCAGATTGGAAAACGGCTCGTCCAGCAGCAGCAGGCTGGGCCTGGGCGCCAGAGCCCGCGCCAGCGCCACCCGCTGCTGCTGGCCGCCGGACAGCTCGTGCGGGTAACGCCGCGCCCACTCCGCCAGGCCCACCACCTCCAACACCTCCAGCACCCGCGCCGCGCGCTGGGCCTTGGGCAAGGCGTCCAGGCCGAAGCCGACGTTGCCGGCCACGGTCAGGTGCGGGAACAGCGCGTAGTCCTGGAACACCATGCCGATGCGGCGCTGATGCGCCGGAACCTGTTCGCGGATAGAACTGATCACTTCTCCGTTGAGCCGGATCTCGCCGCCCAGCAGGCTCTCGAAACCGGCAATGCAGCGCAACACCGTGGTTTTACCGCAGCCGGAGCTGCCCAACAGGCAAGCGATCTCGCCCGCCTGCAATTCGAAACTCATATTGTCGACCACGCGGGTCTCGCCGTACTTCTGGCTGACCAGGTCGAACTCCAGCAAAGCTTGCCTATCCATACGCTTCATCTCAGACCGCATCCTTCTGCCGCGACAGCACCCATACCGGCAACAAGCCGGCCAGCACGATGGCCACCGCCGGCAGAGCCGCGCGCTCCCATTCGCCCTCGGTCGTCAAATTGAAAATTCTCACCGCCAGCGTGTCCCAGCCGTAAGGCCGGGTCATCAAGGTAATCGGCATCTCCTTCATCACATCGACGAACACCATCAGCGCCGCGGTGAACAGGCCGCCGCGCAGCAGCGGCAGATGCAGGCGCGCCAGCAGGCGCAAGCCGCTGTAGCCCATATTGCGCGCCGCCTCCTCCTGGCTGCGGCTGATGCGATGCATGGCCGCGTCCACCGCGGAATGCCCCACGGCCAGGAAGCGCGCCACATAGGCCAGCATCAGCACCAGCAAAGTGCCCTTGATCACCGCGCTGGCGTCCGCCGCCAGCCAGGGGCGCAGCCAGTCCAGCAGCAGATTGTCGAACCAGGCCACCGGCACGAACACCCCCACCGCCAACACCGTGCCCGGCACCGCGTAGCCCAGGGTCGCCAGCCGGCTCCACAAGCGGGTCCAGCGCGTCGGATCGCGCCGCGTCGCGTAACTCAACAGCAGGGCGATGAAGGCCACCAGAACAGCGGCCAGCGAGGCCAGCAGCAGCGAGTTGGCCACATGGCCGAAAAAGTCCGCGTCCAGGTCCTCGGCCAGGTGGGCGCCGGCCCAGACCAGCAGCTGGCCGAAGGGCAAGACGAAGGCCAGCGCCAGCACCAGCGAGCAGGCGGCGGCGGCCAGCCAGCCGGCCGCGCCTTCCAGCCGCAAGCGCGGCTGCGGCGCCGCCTTGCCGGCCTGGGTATAGGCGCGGCGGCCGCGCGAACGCTGCTCCAGCCACAGCAGCAGCAGCACCATC
Organism: Chromobacterium fluminis; assembly: GCF_011602385.1. NCBI lineage: Bacteria > Pseudomonadati > Pseudomonadota > Betaproteobacteria > Neisseriales > Chromobacteriaceae > Chromobacterium > Chromobacterium fluminis. Next base: position 23,494 of record NZ_JAAOMA010000015.1, read on the forward strand.
AACACCAGCAAGGACGCCAGTTGCTTGGCCGCCGGCAAGGAGAACAGGCTGAACCAGGCCTTGTAGATGGCCGAGGTGAAGGCGTCGAAATTGAAAATGGCCACGGTGCCGAAATCCGCCAGCGTTTCCATCAGCGCCAGCATCAGGCCGCCGGCGATCCACGGCCGCGCCATCGGCAGCGCCACGCGGCGGAAGCCCTGCCAGCGCGACAGGCCCAGCGACTGCCCCACCTCCAGCGCGCGCCGGCCCATGGTGGCGAAAGCGTTGCGCGCCAACAGATAGACATAGGGGTAGAAGGCCAGCGACATCACCAGGATCACGCCCGGCGTGGAACGGATATTGGGCACCCAGGACGAATCGCCGAAACGCTCGCGCAGCCAGGTCTGCAAAGGCCCGGTGAAATCGAACAGGCCCAGTTGCGAAAAAGCCAGCACATAGGCCGGCATCGCCAGCGGCAGCATCAGCGCCCAGTGGAAGAAACGGCGGCCGGGGAAATCGTGCACCGCGGTCAGCCAGGCCAGCGGCACGCCCAGCAGCAGCACGCCGGCGCCGACACCGCCTATCAGATACACGGTGTTGAGCAGCAGCTCCGGCAGCGTGTAATCGTACAAATGCCGCCACACCTCCCAATCCGGCGCCAGCAGCGACCATAAAATCACCAGCAAGGGCGCGACGGTCAGCAGGCTGACGCCAAAGGCCAGGCCGCGCCAAGGCGACAGAGAACGGATCATCGGCGGAGAAACCATGTCAAAAACGCAGGGAAACAAGCAAAGACAGCCTGCCGGGGCTTTGGTGCCCGACAGGCTGTAAATAAATGCGGACAGGCTGCCCGCCGCGGCTTATTTGTAGCCGACGCGGTCCATCAGCTTCACCGCTTCCGCCTGGCGCGAACCAGCGTTGGCGACATTGATGTAGCTGTGCTTGAAATCGCCCCAGGCAGCCACGCGCGCGTCAGGCTTGACCTTGGGGTTGACCGGGAACTCCATGTTCACGTCGGCGAACATATTCTGCGCCTTGGCGCTGGACAGCCATTCCAGGAACTTCAGCGCGCCCTTTTCGTTCTTGGCGTACTTGACCACGCCGGCGCCGGAAATGTTCACATGGGCGCCCTTGCCCGCCTGGTCGGCCCAGAAGATGCCCACCGGCAGGTTCGGCGATTTTTCCATCAGCCGGCCGTAGTAATAGGTGTTGGCGATGCCCACTTCGCACTGGCCGGCGGCGATGGCCTCCAGCATCTTGGTGTCGTCCGGGAATTCGCGGGTGGCCAGATTATCCACCCAACCCTTGACCACTTTCTCCGTCTTCACCGGGCCCAGATCGGACAACATCATCGCCACCAGCGACTGGTTGTAGACCTTCTTGGACGTGCGCAGGCACAGCTTGCCCTTCCACTTGGGATCGGCCAGGTCGGCGTAGCTGGACAACTGGCCCGGCTTCACTTTCTGGGTGTTGTAGAAAATGGTGCGCGCGCGGATGGACAGGCCGTACCACTCATGGCCGGGGTCGCGCAGATAAGACGGAATGTTGGCGTCCAACAGCGGCGACTTCACCGGCTTGAACAAGCCCATCTTGGAAGCCTGCCACAGATTGCCGGCATCCACGGTCAATAGCAGATCCGCCGGGCTGTTGCTGCCCTCGGCGCGCAGGCGCTCCATCAGCGGGCCTTCCTTGTCCGACACCAGCTTGATATTGACGCCGGTTTCCTTCTTGTAAACCTCGATGATGGGTTTGAGCAGTTGCTCGGCGCGAGCGCTGTAAACCACTACGTCTTCCGCCACGGCGTGACCGGCGAACCCCGCCAGAACGGCGGCAAGCATCAAGTGCGTTTTCAAGGTGTGTCCCCTGTTGGGTTGAGCGATAGGAATCAGAGCCTCAATCTAAGAGCCTGTTTACGATCTGCTGCGCTGCGGCGATACGGCGTTGAAAACGGCTTCGAAATGCTCATGTACCGTGTGTACATTCCGCTTTCTCAGCCGTTTTCGCCTTGTCTCGCTCTAGCTCGCAAGATCGTAAACGGACTCTAACAAAAATGAGAATGCTTATCAATATAGCAAACATCCCCGCTTTCGTTTTAATCGAAACAAATAAAAAGACCCGCCGCGGCGGATCCTTCTACAGCGTCCGGCGACGATCGCGCCGGGGCCTCATACATCCTCGGAATCGCCCCAGCCGCTGCGGTCGCCAATGTTGAACACCTTGTCTGCCGGAGCCACGTCGCCGGCGCCCAGCGTCGGTTCCGCCGCCAGCCGCGCGTAGATGGGCGCGAAGTCCGGCGCGGTGGCGTCGAACAACTGCTGGAAGCTGTCGATGACGAAATAGGTTTTTTGGAAAGTGTCGATGCGGTAGCGGGTGCGCATGATGCGTTCCAGATCGAAGCCGACTCGGTTGGGGCTGGCGCTGTCCAGGCAGTACACCGATTCGCCCTTGCTGGACACGATGCCCGCGCCGTAGATGCGCATGCCCTTGGGCGTGTTGATCAAGCCGAACTCCACCGTGTACCAGTACAAGCGCGCCAGCATCGGCAAAGCGCCCAAGGCCTTGGCCTTCATGCCGCCCTTGCCGTAAGCCTCCAGGTAGTCGGCGAACACCGGATTGATCAACAGCGGCACATGGCCGAACAAATCATGGAACACATCGGGTTCTTGCAGATAGTCCAGCTGATGCGGCTCGCGCAGCCACCAGGTCACCGGGAAACGGCGGTTGGCCAGATGCTCGAAAAACACATCGTCCGGAATCAGGCCCGGCACCGCGACGATCCGCCAGCCAGTGGCGGCCATCAGTTGTTCATTCAGCTTGGCGAAGTCCGGCACCCGGTCCGCGTCCACGCCCAGGCGCTCCAGGCCTTCCAGGAATTCGTCGCAAACGCGGCCCGGCAGCATCTCGCTCTGGCGGCGGTACAACGTGGCCCAGGTGGCGTGGTCGGCGGCGGTGTAGCGCTCCAGCGGTTGCGGCAGGGTGAAGTCCGCGCTGTCGTGGCTGAGTCCGACGTTCTTGCGCGTGGTGATGTCGGGCACGACGAAATCGGCTCGGTCGTTCATGGCGGTGGGTCCGGATATTTAGGTGGATAACTCTAGTTTAGGCCCGGAGCGATGCGGGAAGACCGCAAAATTTGCCTGTATGCGATTTTTTTTGCACACTTGCCGCATATAACTGCCATGAAATGCTCACTATGCGCAAAATTGAATTGGACCGCTTCGATTACCAGATCCTGGACGCGTTGCAGCACGACGCCCGCGTCACCCATCAGAAACTGGCGCAGCAAGTGGCTTTGTCCGCGTCCCAGATCGGCCGCCGCATCCAGCGCATGGAGGAAAGCGGCGTGATCCAGGGCTATCAGGTGGCGCTGAAGCCGGAACAGGTGGGCTTGTCGGTTATGGCTTTCGCCCACGTCAGCCTGGAGCGCCACAGCGAAAGCGCCTTGCAGGAATTCGCCCAGGCCATCAACGAGCTGCCGGAAGTGCTGGAATGCTACGCCGCCGCCGGCGAGGCGGACTATCTGCTGCGCATCGTGGTGCCGGACCTGCCCTCGCTGTCCACCTTCGTGATGAACCGGCTGATGCGGCTGTCGCTGGTGCGCAGCGTCAAATCCACCATCGCCTTGAACGCGATCAAGCAGACGATGAAACTGCCGCTCTCGTCCGTGCCGGAATGAAAAACGGCGGGCAATGCCCGCCGTTTTTGACTTCAGCCCCCTCAGCGCTTGAGCTTGGCGAACGCCGCCGCCATCGCGGTGTCGCCTGCCGGCTGCTGGCCGCGCTGACGGTCGCCGCCGCGCCGGTCCTGAACGCGCGGGCCATCGTTGCGCGGGCCGCGGCTGTTGCCGGCGCCCGGCGCGTCGTCCAGCCGCATGGTCAGCGCGATGCGCTTGCGCGCCGCATCCACTTCCATCACCTTGACCTTGACCACATCGCCGGCCTTGACCACTTTGCGCGGGTCGTCGACGAACTTGTTGGACAAGGCCGAGATGTGAACCAGGCCGTCCTGGTGCACGCCGATGTCGACGAAGGCGCCAAAGTTGGCGACATTGGTGACTACCCCCTCCAAGACCATGCCCGGCTGCAAGTCCTTGATGTCCTCGACGCCGTCCTGGAAGGTGGCGGTCTTGAACTCCGGACGCGGATCGCGGCCCGGCTTGTCCAGCTCGCGCAGGATATCCATCACCGTGGGCAGACCGAAGCGTTCGTCGGTGTAGTCCACCGCCTTCACCGTTTTCAGGAAGCCGGAATCACCCAGCAGCGATTTCATCTCGCGCCCGGTTTTGAGCACAATCTGCTCCACCACCGGATAGGCTTCCGGATGCACGGCGGAGCCGTCCAGCGGGTTATCGCCATCACGGATGCGCAGGAAGCCGGCCGCCTGTTCGAAGGTCTTGTCGCCCAGCCGCGGCACTTTCAGCAATTGCTTGCGGCTGCGGAAGGCGCCGTTCTGATCGCGGTAGGACACAATATTGGCCGCCAGCGTGGCGTTGAGGCCGGAGATGCGGGTCAGCAGCGGCGCCGAGGCGGTGTTGACGTCGACGCCGACGGCGTTGACGCAGTCTTCCACCACAGCGTCCAAGGCGCGCGCCAACTGACTCTGGTTGACGTCGTGCTGGTACTGGCCGACGCCGATGGACTTGGGATCGATCTTCACCAGTTCGGCCAGCGGGTCCTGCAAACGGCGGGCAATGGACACCGCGCCGCGCAGGGACACGTCCAGATCCGGAAACTCCCGCGCCGCCAGTTCCGACGCCGAATATACCGAGGCGCCGGCTTCGGACACCACGATCTTGGTCATCCCCAGTTGTGGATAGGCGCGGATCAGCTCCTGCGCCAGCTTGTCGGTTTCACGGCTGGCGGTGCCGTTGCCGATGGCGATCAGGTCCACGCGGTGGCGCGCGCACAAAGCGCCCAGCACCGCCAGCGAGCGGTCCCAATCGCGGCGCGGCTCGTGCGGATAGATGGTGGCGGTGTCCAGCAGCTTGCCGGTGTCGTCCACCACCGCCACCTTGCAGCCGGTGCGCAGGCCCGGGTCCAGGCCCAGGGTGGCGCGCCGGCCGGCCGGCGCCGCCAGCAAGAGATCATGCAGATTGTCGGCGAACACCTTGATCGCCTCGGCGTCGGCGGCGTCCTTGAGCCGCGACACCAGCTCCAGTTCCAGCGACAGGAAGATCTTGGCGCGCCAGCACAGGCGCACGCCGTCAAGCAGCCATTTGTCGGCCGGGCGGCCGGCGTCGCGCACGCCGAAGCGCGCGGCGATCAGTTGCTCGTAGGCGGAGCGCTCGGTAATCGGGGTTTCGTCCGGCTGGTATTTCAGCGTCAGGCTGAGCACGCCCTCGTTGCGGCCGCGCAACAGCGCCAGCGCGCGGTGCGAGGGCGTGGCGCGGATGGCTTCGCGGTGTTCGAAATAATCGGAAAACTTGGCACCCTCGTTCTCCTTACCGGCCACGACCTGGCCAACCAGCTCGCCCTCGTTCCACAGCTTTTCGCGCAACTGGCCCAAGAGTTCGGCGTCTTCGGCGAAGCGCTCGATCAGGATGGCGCGCGCCCCGTCCAGCGCCGCCTTGGCGTCGGCCACGCCGGCTTCGGCGTTGACATAGGCGGCCGCGGCGACGTTGGGGTCCTGGCTAGGGTCGGTCAGCAGGCCGTCGGCCAAGGGCTCCAACCCGGCTTCGCGCGCGATCTGCGCCTTGGTCCGGCGCTTGGGTTTGTAGGGGAGGTAAAGGTCTTCCAGCGCGGTCTTGTTGTCGGCGGCGTAGAGCGCGGCCTCCAGTTCGGGACTCAGCTTGCCTTGCTCGGAGATGCTGCCAAGGATGCTGACGCGGCGCTCGTCCAGCTCGCGCAGATAGACCAGGCGCTCGGCCAGAGTACGCAACTGGGTGTCGTCCAGACCGCCGGTGGCTTCCTTGCGGTAGCGGGCGATGAAGGGAACGGTGGCGCCGCCGTCGATCAGGTCGATGGTGGCGGCCACTTGCGCCTCGCGGACGGAGAGTTCGGCCGCCAGGCGGCTGGAAATGCTTTTCAACATCGGTTTTTATTCTTTCGAGTTGAACAAAAACCGCTACTGTACCGCCATCGCCGACAAAATCAACCGGGACGCCGCATAGCGCGTCCCGAAATCAGCGCAACCGGACAAATCAGGTGCCCGCCGCCACCGGGCTTTCCAACCAGGCCTGGGCCTCTTCCGCGGTATCGAAATACTGAGTGCGGGTATTGGACAACAGGCCGGCGATGTGGGCGGCCAGCTTGATCCACACATCGCTGACCACCAGCGCTACGCGGCCAACGTGATTTTCATGGGCGCGCATGAATTTGACCTCTTCCAACGCCATGTCCAGCGTGAAGTCCTTCAGCTCGGTCAGGTCCAGCAGCAGATCGGGCTTGACGCACTCGGACTGGCGCTTGAGCAGGGCCTCCTCCAGTAGTTTGAAGTCCGCCAGCGTGAATTCGTTATACAGCGCCACGTCCAGGCCGTAGTGTTGTTCGCGTATCGAGATCATGTCCTTCTCCATTTAACGGCGGTTTGCTTCATTGTAAATCCAGCCGGTCCGGCGCCGGCAAGCTTTTTCAGCCCTCCGCCCGAACCTGACCCAGGGTCTTGAGCCAGGCGACGAGCCGCCCGCGGGCATTGCGGCAGGGCGAGGCGGTGTTGAACTGAATCATCCGCCCGCGCGTCCATTTGTCGTACCAGGGGCGGCCGTAAAGCGCCTCATCGGAGTAGCTCTCCACCAGCGCCTCCACCCGGTGCTGGCTGTCGTCCAGCATCGCGAGTAGCCGCGCCCAGTCGTCGACATCCTCGTAATCGCGATAGAACTTCTGCGCCAGCAGGCCCAACTGATTCCAGCGGTAGCCGGTGTCGGGAAAGTCTATCGGCAAGCCTTCCCGCTCCAGCCGGTGCCACTTCAACACCAGCGCCTGCCAGCCCAACAGATAGGCTAGCAGGTCCGCGGCGCTCATGCGGCTGCCCTTGGCGTGCCCGTCCAGTTCCTGAGCGAAGGCGTGCTCCGGCGGTACCCGCGCCAGCACCGCGCGCAAGCGCCGGTACTCGTCCCGCATCGCAGCCAACAAGGCGGCCTTGTCCGCAGGCACCGTCATCGCCGTCTCCTCGCCGCGTCCGGTCAAGCGCCGGACCATGGTTGCAGCTTAACGCCGGCTGGCCAGCATGCCGCTGACGATGATCAAACCCATCGCCGCCAGGCTGGCGGCGCTGAGCGGATCTCCCCACAGACCAACGCCCAACAGGGTGGAAAACACCACGGTCAGATAAGACAGATTGGCGGCCAAGAGTTTGCGCCCCACCTTGTAGGCACGGGTCATCGCCAATTGAGCGATGGTAGCGGTGGCGCCCAGGCCCAGCAGCAGCCACGCGTTCTCCAACGTCACCGGATGCCAGCTTTCGAACAACATCAGCAGCAGACCGCCCAGCGTGGAGATCAGGGCGAAATAGAACACCACCTTCCATTCCGGCTCGCCTTGGCGGCCCAGTTCACGCACATGCAGATAGGACCAGCCGGCCAGCAGGCCGGAGCCGACGCCAAGCAAGCCGGCCACCCAGGCCTCGCTGGACAAGGTGGGCCGCAACAACAGCACCACGCCGACGAAGCCCAGCGCCAGGCCGGCCAGCGCCTGCTTGGGCAGGCGCTCGCGCAGCAGCGCCACCGACAGCAACGCCAGGAACATCGGCGAGGTGTAGTTGAGCGTCACCGCCGTGGACAAGGGCAGATGGGCAATGGCGTAGAAATACAATAGCATCGAGACGTAGCCGATCAGGCCGCGCTGAACATGGTAGCGCAACAAGGGGGTGGCGAAGCGCTCGCGCCGCCACAAGGCCGCCGCGCCCAGGGAGACCACGCCCATCAACGTGCGCCAGAACACCAGCTCGGTGGAGGAAAAATACTCGGCACCCAGCTTGACGAACACCCCCATCAAGCCGAAAAACACCGCCGCCACCACCATCCAGCCCGAACCCAGGCGCCACTTTCCACTAGTCAAACCACATTATCCTTTTCACTATTCACCCTTGTTGAACACCCAAGCGCTGTTTCAACGCAAGGCCGCCATCAGGCCGGAACCCACGATCAAGGCCATAGCAGCCAGCGACCAGCCGCTCAGCGGATCGCCCCACAACGCTACGCCCAGCAGCGCGGAAAACAGCACGGTCAGATAGCCGAAACTGGCCACCAGATATTTTCGCCCGTCTTTGTAAGCGCGTGTCATCGCCAATTGTCCCAACATGCCGCAAACGCCGACGCCAAGCAGCGGCAAGACATTGCCCGCCGTCACCGCGCTGAAACCCGGCCCCAAAGCCAGCCAGACGCCGCCGAACACGCTGGAAATGGCGAAAAACCAGAACACCACCTTCCAGGACGGCTCCCCCATCTGCCCCAACTCGCGCACCTGAAACACCGCGAAGCCGGCGCTGACGCCGGACATCAGACCAATCAGGCCGGCCAGCCACTGCTCTGAGCTGAAAGTGGGGCGCAGCAGGATAACGATGCCGGCGAAACCCAACAAAAGGGCCAGGCCGGTGCGCGGCGTTAGCCGGTCTTTCAACTTGATCACGCACAGCAAGGCGAAGAACAGCGAGGAGGTGTAGTTCAGCGTCACCGCCGTGGACAAGGGCAGCCGGGTCAGCGCGTAGAACAGCGCCACCATGGACGCGTAGCCCACGAAGCTGCGCTTGACGTGCCCGCGCCAATGCGGCGTCCGCGGCGACTGGCGCTTCCAGGCCATCGCCGCGCCCAAGGCCAGCGCGCCGATGGCGGTGCGCCAGAACAGCAACTCGGTGGAAGCAAAAGCGTCGGCGCCCAGCTTGACGAACATGCTCATCAGCGCGAAACACAGCGCCGCCACTACCATCCAGCCGGAACCCAGCCGGCCTTGGCGCAAGCGCAGACCCAAGGCCCGCGCGCCGTCGCTCAAAGCCGGTGTCATCGCTTCAACAATTCCAGCGACAGGCAGATGGCCTCCATCTGCCGACGGTAAGTTTTGAATTCAGAGGCGTTGGCGGCGCAGCGCGCCTCGGCCATGCGCTTCTTGTCCCCCAACTGGAACACATGCAGGTTATGGCGGACGATCCACAGCCGGTTGGAAACGAAGCGACCGTCGCGGTATTCGGTCACCAGCCGGCCGCTACGGCTATTGCCGCGGGCGAAATTGGCGGCTTCTCGATTGTCGCCCTCCCGGCGGTATTTTTGCGCCAGCCGGGCCAGGGTGTCGCCGCGCCCCGGCTTGCGCGAGAACACCTGCACATCAATGGCGGCGCGCTCGCGCTGATCGGCTTTGGGCGGCACCACCCGCAGCACGCGCTGGCCGTCCACCACGCTGGGACGAACCTTCCAGCCCGGCGGCACATTGAAACGCACCCGGCTCGCGGCATCGGTGTAAACGGCGGCCTGGGCCAGCGGAGCCAGCAAGGCCAGCGACAAGGGCAAACAGCGGAAAAGCGTTTTGAGCATGGAATCGGGCAAACCAGAATAAGAAAGGCGCGGACTGAGTCCGCGCCTTTGCATTATGACACTGCAAGCCGTCGCTTAACCAGCCGGCGCCTCGCCCATCTTGCGTCGATAGAACTCGTGGAAGTGCAGCATGCCTTCTTCGGTGGGCGATTGATAAGGCCCCACCTCGCTCTCGCCGCGCAGCCACAAGGCGCGTCGGCCTTCGTGCATCCGGTAGCAAATCTCGTCGTCTTCCTTGGCGGTTTCAAAATAAGCCGCCTGTTCCGCCTCGATGAACTCCGGCTCGAACCACACCACATCCTCCGGGTAGTAGAACTCGGTCAACACCGTGCACTGCTCCGGCCCGCGCGGCATCACCACGCTAACCACCAGCACATGCGGATACCACTCCACCATGATGTTGGGGTAGTAGGTCAGCCAGATGGCGCCGAACTCCGGCTGCTGATCGGCGTAGCGGCGGCGGACTTCCTCGTGCCACTTGCCGTAGACGCGGGAGCCGGAGGTCGCCAACTGATTCTTCACGCCCACGGTCTGTACATGGTATTGAGCGCCCCACTCCCACTTCAGATCGCCGCAATCGACGAAATTGCCGAGGCCGGGATGGAAGGGATCGACGTGGTAATCCTCGGAATACACTTCGATGAAGGTCTTCCAGTTGAAGGCGTACTCGGTCAGATGGCTGGAATGGTAGGCGTAGCCGTCAAAGCTCATATGTTTGGCCACGCCCAGGTTTTCCAGGTCGCGCGCCACATTACGGCGCGCGTCGAACAAGAGGCCGTTCCAACACGTCAGTTCGGTCTGGTTCAACTTCAGACACGGCGTCTCCGGGAAATGCGGCGCGCCCAGCAAAGTGCCTTCGGCGTCGTAAGTCCAACCATGCAAATTGCAGACGATATGATTGCCGTTGCCGCGGCCTTTATAAATAACGGCCTGGCGATGACGGCACACATTGGAGATCAGCTTGATCCGGCCATCCACATTCTTGAGCATCTTGCCGTGGCCCATCCACTCCAGGGTCTGATAATCGCCGGCGTTGGGCGTCATCAGCTCATGGCCATAGTAGATGGGCGCGTCTCCAAACAGCAGCCGCTGTTCCTGAGCGTAATAGGCGGGATCAAAATAGGTATAGACGGGTAGCTGGGCAGCAGATGCTTGAAGCAACTGCGCGGAAGCCAGATCAGACATTATTCCCACACCTCCGGTAGAAGATATAAGACCAGCCGAATCTCGCTTAAAACGAGTTTGCGGGACTATCAAAAACAATCAACAAAAACAAGGCCGAACCTTGCGACAGAGGGGCGGATTATGCCCCCGCCCCCCCACCGGGGCAAGCCTTTCCTCTCTGCCGGAAGCGGGTTTTTGGCGTAAAAACATCAGCTTGCCATATCCAAATCATACTTAGAATAATATTTTTGATAGGAATCAAAGATTTAGCATTCACGCTGCAATGCAATATTAGAGTCGCTTAATTCATGATGTTATAATCGTCGTCATCGCCTCCGTCCGGCTTTGAGCCGCGGCCCCATCTGGACTGTAGCCGATATGCCGTCAGTTACAATGCTTGCCCCGTAAAAGCAGGCGCAGCCACGTTTTTCGCCGGTAGCGCCGCAGCGCTGACGCCAGCTTCCGGCAATGCTATACCGATTGAAAAGCCGCGCCCGCCGCAGAGGGAATCCATCCTCGCCGCCACGGCCGCAAGCTTGGGATCAATGGCGACAAAACCGCTGATTTTTGCCTAAATGCCCAATTTAACGACTCATCGCGCCACGCGCCTGCAGCCTGCGACACCGCTCGGTCGGTGCCGGACCGTCGTTCGCGCCCATTCCCCCCGCGCGTCACAGGAAAGCCTCTGAAAACATGCAAACTTTTTTCCTCGCTCCCATCGGCTTCAACGCCGGCCTGACCTCGGTGGCGCTGGGCGCCATCCACAGTCTGGAGCAAGCCGGCCTGCGCGTCGGCTTCGTCAAACCCATCGCCCAGGGCGCGGACCCCAAGGAGCCGGAGCGCTCCACCCATTTCGCCCGCGCCATCTGCCGGCTCAATCCGCCGGAGCCAATTCCGATGGAGCGGGTGGAACGCCTGTTGTCCAAGGGCCAGGTGGATCAATTGATGGAAGAAGTCGTCAGCCTGTACCAACAGGCGGCCAATCAGGTGGACGTGGTGCTGGTGGAAGGCCTGGTGCCGGACCAGAAACAAGTGTTCTCCACCTTCCTCAACACCAAGATCGCACGCAATCTGCAAGCGCAGACCATCCTGGTCAGCGCCGCCGACAACCTGGCCAGCCATGAGATCGCCGAGCAGCTGGAAATGAGCATTCAGGCTTTTGGCGGCGGCCAGGGCGGCCAGATCGCCGGCTACATCCTCAACCGGGTGCCCAAGGACCAGAACGCTCAGGACATCGCCACCGAGGTGCTGGAAAGCGGCAGCTTGATGAAGAAGGCACGGCTGCCGATGCTGGGCGCCATCCCGCACGAGCCGGAACTGCTGGCGCCGCGCACCCTGGACGTGGCCAATCATCTGAAGGCGCGGCTGTTGCACGCCGGCCAATTGACCAGCCGCCGCGTGCGCACCATGGTGGTGACCGCTCGCACCGTGCCCAATATCGTGCACCTGCTCAAGCCCGGCGCGCTGATCATCACGCCGGGCGACCGCGAGGACATCGTACTGGCCACCGCGATGGCGGCGATGAACGGGGTGCCGCTGGCCGGCCTGTTGCTGACCTGCGATTCGATGCCCGACCCGCGCATCATGCTGCTGTGCCAGCAGGCCTTCACCGGCGGCATGCCGGTGATGGCCAGCGAATCCAACACCTTCGACACCAGCAGCGCGCTCAATAATATGAGTTTGCAAGTGCCGTCCGACGACCGCGAACGCATGGAGCGCGTGATCGAATTCGTCGCAGAGCACCTGAACGTGGCACCGCTGAAACAATACATCGGCACGCCGCAGGAACTGCGCCTGCCGCCGCCGGCCTTCCGTTACCAGCTGATGGAAAAAGCGCGCAAGGCCAATAAGCGCATCGTGCTGCCGGAAGGCAACGAACCGCGCACCATCCAGGCCGCCGCCATCTGCCACGAGAAAGGCATCGCCCGCTGCGTGCTGATCGGCCAGCGCGCCGAAATCCTGCAAGTGGCGGAAGCCCAGGGCGTGACGCTGCCGGAGTCGGTGGAAATCATCGATCCCAACGAGGTTCGCGGCCGTTACGTGCCGCCCATGGTGGAACTGCGCAAGAGCAAGGGCCTGAATGCGCCGATGGCCGAGCAGCAACTGGAAGACAATGTGGTGATGGGCACCATGATGCTGGCGCTGGACGAAGTGGACGGCCTGGTGTCCGGCGCGGTGCACACCACCGCCAACACCATCCGCCCGGCCTTGCAGCTGATCAAGACCGCGCCGGGCGCCCGCATCGTCTCCAGCGTGTTCTTCATGCTGATGCCGGAGCAAGTGCTGGTTTACGGCGACTGCGCGGTGAACCCGGACCCGGACGCCGAACAATTGGCCGACATCGCCATCCAGTCGGCGGATTCCGCCGCCGCCTTCGGCATTCCGCCGCGGGTAGCGATGATCTCCTACTCCACCGGCTCTTCCGGCAGTGGCTCGGACGTGGAGAAAGTGCGGGAAGCCACCCGCATCGCCAAGGAAAAACGCCCGGACCTGATGATAGACGGCCCGATGCAGTACGACGCCGCCAGCGTGGAGTCGGTGGGCCGCCAAAAGGCGCCGGACAGCGAAGTGGCCGGCCGCGCCACCGTCTTCGTGTTCCCGGACCTCAACACCGGCAACACCACCTACAAAGCCGTGCAGCGCTCGGCCAACGTGGTGTCGGTGGGCCCGATGCTGCAAGGCCTGCGCAAGCCGGTCAACGATCTGTCGCGCGGCGCGCTGGTGGACGACATTGTCTACACCATTGCCTTGACCGCGCTGCAGGCTGAGCAAGGCGAGTCCGCTTGAACTGAACCCGCTCTCCTCCCAACCGCCTGCCGCCAGGCAGGCGGTTTCGCCGTTCCGCGCAACACCGCCCCTCCCCTTTGCCGCCCCGCCAGGTCATGCCATTGCGTTAATTCAAACAATTGTTTTACATTGGAGCGCCATAAGAGCCGCACAACAACAAGCTGCGTCCGCAGCCGCGTCTACAACGCATCAGAGGGACACTCCATGTCGATTCAAACCATCACCGAATGGTTCATCCCGGACCGCGTCCGCCTATCCCCGGAACAAGCGATCCGCGGCCGCACCGTCGTCGGCGTCGGCCTGCTGGCCGGCCTGGTGGCGCCGCTGTTCGCCATCGAATACCTGCAACTGGGCCATCGCGCCATGGCCGCCGGCATCGCGCTAGGCGGCCTGGGCCTGCTGCTGGGGCCGCTGCTGCTCAAGCTGAGCGGCGCGGTGCGCTTCAGCGCGGAATTCATCACCAGCTGCATGTACGCCATGGTGTGCTGGATGGTCTACGTCAACGGCGGCATCCAATCCACCAGCATTGTCTGGTTCGCCGCCATTCCCTTCACCGCCGTCTTCGTCGCCACCCGCGTCTCCGGCATGGTCTGGCTGGCGCTGACCGCGGCCGCCATCGGCCTGTTCCTGTGGCTGAGCGCCCAGGGACTGCTGCCCGCCAATCCGATCCCCCACGCCGAAATCCCCAAGCTGCAGGCCAAGTCTCTGGCCGGCTTGTCCCTGGTGGTGCTGGCTCTGGCGCTGGCCTTCGACAAGGCCAAGGTCAAAAGCTTTGAGAAACTGGAAGGCGCGCGGCGCGAGGCGGAGCAAGCCCAACAGGCGATGCGGCAGCTGATGGCTCAGTTGACCCAGTCCATCCAGGCCGCTTCCAGCGCCAGCCGCGATATCGCCGGCAGCACCGGCAATATGGCCGAAACCATGGCCAGCCAGCGCGAACGCTCCGAGGACATGGTGGTGATCGCCCAGCAGATGGCGGTGGTCACCAGCCAGAACGCGGAGCAATCGGTGACCGCCACTCAGCTGGCGCACACCGCCGGCCAGGCGGCCTTGGGCGGCGGCGAGGCGATGGACCAGGCGGTGCGACAGCTAAGCAAGGCCGGCGAGGTGATTGCGCTGGCCTCGGGCCGGCTGGAGCAACTGGGCGAGCGCAGCGCCGAAGTCAGCGGCATCGTGCAACTGATCCGCGACATCGCCGACCAGACCAACCTCCTGGCGCTCAACGCCGCCATCGAGGCGGCGCGCGCCGGCGAGCTGGGCCGCGGCTTCGCGGTGGTGGCCGACGAGGTGCGCAAACTAGCCGAGCGCACTCAAAACGCCACCCTGGACATAGAGCAGAAAATCCGGCTGATCGTCGACGGCACCAATCAGGCGCTCGTCGCGATGCGGGACGGCAATCAGCAGATGCAGGCGGGCCGCGACAACTCGCTGGACGCCCAACGCAAGCTGTCCGGCATCATAGGCGAAACCGGCGAGCTGGCCAGCCTGCTCAGTCAGATGTCGCAGGCGGAAGCCAATCAAAACCGCGGCTTCGCCCAGTTCGCCAACGACATCACCGCGGTGGGCGAATCCACCCGCAGCCTGTCCGGCGAAACCCAGGCCATCGCGGACGCCATCGCCCGGCTGGACCGCTTGCTGGTGGATCTGGGCCAAAACACCCGCCACCTTCAAACGCAAAACGCCGTGGCATGAAAAACGCCGGCCTTGGGCCGGCGTCGTCCTTTGGACAAGCGAACGCCCTTACTGCGGCAACTCGCTATTACTGAACACCTCCAACTGCACTTGCTTGACCCGCTTGTCCGCGGACAGGCGCTGTTGCAAGGACAGCAATTCGACCTGGGCCGGCGCGTCGAACACCACCACGCTCTGAGTGCGGTAACGCACGCTCAGGCTGTGGTCGCGCGCCACCGCGGCTTCGTCGCGCGGCGAAGCCAGCTTCACCATCACCACGCCGCTGACTCTGGACGGAGCCAGCTCGCCTTCGGAACGCAACACGTCGCCGCGCTTCAGCGTCACGCCGCCGTCGCTCGTCGCCGAGCGGGCGCTGACGCCTTGCGGCAGCTTGCCGGCCGGCGCCGCTTGTTTGTAATAGGTCTTGCCGTTGATCACCAGCGGCTGGCCGCTCGGCTTCTGCTTGAAGGACGGAACGTCGGCGGCCTGAGCGCCGGCGGCCAAGGCCAGCAGGCCGGCCAGAATCAGGGAATGTTTCATCGTTATGCTCCTTTGTGGCCGATGAAGCGGATGGACCAAGACCGCAGAGTGCCGGTGGCGTTGGGCAGGCTAAGCGTGTTCTGGCCCTGAGCGTTCCGGTAGTCGTAATAGTACTCGGCGCCGTTGGTGTCGATCACGCGCAGCCGCCATTGGCCGCGCGCCGATTCGCCGTAGAAGTGGTTGGACAACAGGCGCTGCTGGTTCAGGCCGTAGCTCTCGTTCACCAGGCCGGTGCGCGGCGACAGCAATACCGAGCGGGTGCCGGCCGGCGAGATCAGCTCCACCGCCAGGTCGTTGGCGCGGCCGTGCTTGGCGTCCACCAGCACCTGCACCGCTTCCACCGTCAAATCCTCGGCATGGGTGTACGCGCTGTCCAACCCAGCCTCGCTGGCGTCCGGAATCGCCTTCATCACCGACACCGTCTGCCAGCGCGTTTTCTCCAGCGCCGCCAGCGGCTTGTGAGTGCGGCCCAGCTCCACCGCCTTGTCCACATCGATCAGGCCAAAGCCGTAGAACGGATGGAAAGCGAGGCCGGCGGCGTTGTTCTGCCACCCCGGCAAAGCCTGGTAGCTGTGTGCGCCGCCCTTGGCGTCCTTGAACGCCAGGGTCACGCCGGCATGGTTGGCGTCCACTTTGCGCGCCGACTTGATCAACAGCTCGCGCACATCGCGCGCGCTCAGGTTGGGATAAGCCGACATCAGCAGAGCGAACGACCCGGAAGCCGCCGGCGCCGCGGCGGAAGTGCCGTTCATGGTGCCGCGGTAATCGCAGTTCGGGTCCAGCGCAGTGCCGCCGTGCAACTGATTGGTGGACGGACGCAGCGTGGAGTTGGAACCTCGGTCGCAACCCACCAGGTCGGTGGTCACCATCGCCGGACTAGCGGTGCCGTACTCGCCGCCCGGGGAGGTCAAGAGCACGTTGGCGCCCACCGAGGAGTAAGACGAGCGCACGCCGTCGGCGTTCAGCGCCGACACCACCACGTTCCAGTAGTTGCTGTTGTCGGTGGTCAGGTTGGAATCCTGAATCGGCAGGCCGTCGTTGCCGGCCTTGGCCAAGACATAGGTGGGTTTGCCGTCATTGTCCGAGCCGGACTGAAAGCTGACGTAGGCGTTGCCCGCCGACTTGACGAACACCGCGCCCTTGCCGCCGTTGCTGCGCAGGCTAACGTCCTCATGCGCCTCGTCGCGCACCCGCAAGGTCATATCGGTGTCTGGATTGCCCGGAATCGAACGGATCGCCGAACTGCCGTAGCTCTGGTTGAACACGCGGGAACTGGTGGACGATTGGCCGGCGCCGTCGCTCGGCGATTTGCCGTGCGACAGCATCCAACCGGCGGTGGTCTGCGCCTTCAGCCAGTTGAAGCCGTTCAAGCTGGCCGCCGGCGCCACGCCACGGCCGCCCAGATTGTTGAAGCCCACCGCGGCGGCGATGCCGGCCACGGCCGTGCCGTGGCTGTCAGTGGCCGCGCTGGGGGTCGGATCGTCGCTATTGTTGGCCAGGTTCTTGGAGCCGGGCACCACATTGCCAGCCAGGTCCGGGTGGCGGATCTCCAGGCCGTCGTCGATAACGGTCACCGTCACGCCGCGCCCCTGGATACTGCGCGAATGGCTGAGCGCCAAGTTCAGATCGATGCCGGCCACGCCGCCGCGCTGCGAGAACGCGTTCTGCCCCGTGTTTTGCAGGAACCATTGCTGGGACACCAGCGGATCTCCCGCTTGCAAGGGCGTTGCGGCCTGACCGGCCAGGGACGCCAGGGCCAGCGAAACCGCGCCCACCGTGATATGGATACGCATTGCATCTCCTAAGTGTCGAAACTGCTGTCGATAGAGAACAACCGCCGCGAGTCCGGGGCTGCCACCCCATCGCTCTCGGCCATTCACCGCCGCCTGCCAGCGGCGGTGAAATCCTCGGTTCTTCGCCGGCGCCCAAACCCGGAACACTAACCGCCCTGCTCCGGGCGCCATGCGGCGAACCTGCGTCGGCGCTCGCGCCGGGCCGCCTAGGCGGCCTCCATCACCGCGCTCCGGCCGGCCCAAGCGGCGTCCGCCCAAGCAGTGAACCATCAAAATCAAAAATGCCAAAGTCCTATTTATTTTTATCGTATATAAAAATTTCATAATACAAAATGCAATAATTCCCATTCTCAAATATGACAAATGAAAGCAACAAAACAAGGGAAAGGGTGTCAAAATCAACCGCTTAGCATGAGACATCCAATAATTACCGCAGCGCGATGGCGCAACGGCCAGCCGCCCTAAACACCGCCAGGCTCGGAGATGAACGTCAGGATTTGTCAGACAGAAGCGCTAAGGAAGAGAAGAAAAAGGAACAAATAAAAAACGCCCCGGACGGGGCGTTTTGATTGGAAGACGATGCCGACGCGGGGTTTAGTCGCGTTCGCCTGCAAAGGCCAGCAACAGTTGCAGCAAGCTGGTGAACAGGTTGTAAATGCTGATGTAGATCGACAGCGCGGCGGAAATGTAGCTGTCCTCGCCTCCGTCCACCACCACCTTGACCTGCCACAGAATCATCAGCGAGCTGAACAAGGCGAAAGCCGCGGAGATCATCAGCTGGAAGGCCGGCATGCGCAGGAAGATGTTGGCCACCACCGCCACCATCAGCACGATGGCGCCCACGGTCAGGAAGTTGCCCAGGCCGGTCAGATCGCGCTTGGTGGTGGTGGCGATGCCCGCCATCACGAAGAACACCAGCGCGGTGGCCGCGCCCGCGGTCATAATCAGCTGGCCGCCGTTGGAAAACTTGAACGCCAGTTGCAACAAAGGCCCCAACAGCAAGCCCATCAGGAAGGTGAAACCCAGCATCAGGAACACGCCGGCCGAGCTGTAGCGGTTTTTCTCGATGGCGAACACCAGACCGTAGAACACGGCCAGGATCGCCAACATGCCGATGATGGGGCTGCCGGCCAGGAAGCCGAAATTCATATTGGTGCCGACAATGGCTCCCATCACGGTGGGAATCATCGACAGGCCCAGCAAACCATAAGTATTGCGAAGAACCTTATGGCGTACCTCGGCCATACCGGTCGTCTGATAGGCCGTCTCAAGGTTCGGGTGCATAATTAAGCCTTTCTCCAAAGGGATTTTTATCAAATTGTACCGACAGTGACAGCCGCCGTGGCAATAAGTTTCCCGGCGGCCCGGCTTGCGCCGGGAAAGCGCTTCGGGTATTCTTGCACTCCCTTGCAAATGAGGGCTGTCGATCTAATTTGCAAGCGGCATCAAAGCGAAAGTGGCGGAATTGGTAGACGCACTGGATTTAGGTTCCAGCGCCGCAAGGCGTGAGAGTTCGAGTCTCTCCTTTCGCACCAACCCTGATTGCACCCATACCTCTCGAAAACGCTTCGGCTAAGCCACCTCCCGCAATAGCAAAGCGACTCGGCTGAACACGCTATTTTCCGTTTATCTTGCATTATCTTTGTCCCGCCCACGCTCCAAACCGTTCCTCAGGATCTGTTCAAAACCTGCTGCGCTTCAGCGATACGTCGTTAAGAACAAGCTCAAAATGCTCATGCACCGTTTGTACACTCCGCTTTCTCTGCCGTTTTCGCCTTAGCTCGCAAGAGCGTAAACACGCTCTCGGGGCCAGCAAACGCACGCCATGAAAAACGCCCTCGAAGGCGGCGGCGCGTCGAGGGCGTTGGATTCAGCGCAAGGGGATCAGGCGCTGGCGGCGGTTTGCTTGTCCATCATGATTTTCAGAATCTGCACATCGGTCTGCACCATGCCCTGGCTGGCCAGCTTGCCTAGGTTGGCGATGGAGGCGTCCAGTTCGCACTCGACGATGCCGTCGCTGCCGGCCACGCACACCCCGTCCAGCGCCATCAACACCGCCTTGTAGGCGGAGCCGGCCGAGGTGGACACCTTCATCGCGCAGCTATTGGACGCGCCGTCGCAGATCATGCCGGCCAGGTCGCCTATCATGCTCGAGATCGCCATGCCGGCCACCGCGTAGCCACCGCCCAACAGATGGGCCATGCCTGCCGCCGCACCCATGGACGCGGTGGTGACCGCGCACAGCGCGGACAGCTTGGGCAGCCGGGCGTGGATGTAAATCGCCATCAAGTGAGACAGCATCAGCGCCCGCGTCAGCGCCTCGCGGTCGGCGCCGACATGCTCTGCCACCACCACCACCGGCATGGTGGCGGCAATGCCCTGATTCCCGGAGCCGGAATTGCTCATCGCCGGCAGGGTGGCGCCGCCCATGCGGGCGTCGGACGCCGCCGTGGTGCGGGTAAGGATGCGGGTCAACAGATTGTCCGACAGCAAACCGGCGCTCACTTGCTTGTGCAGTGTTGCGCCGATGTGCAGGCCAAACTGCCCCCCCATGCCCGCTCGCGACAGCGCCTCGTTCAGCGTGGCTGCCTCGTGGATGAAGTCCATGGTCTCCAGCGGCGCCTGGGTGGAGAAGTCGTAAACATCCCGCGCCGTCGCGTCGGAAAAGTCGTACGCGGCGCCGGCCTGGCCGGAAATGTCGAGTTCAGCGCGGAACAACGCCGCGCCATTGCGCTCGATCAGCACCACATTCGTATGAGAGTCCGCGATGCAGACCCGCGCCGTCTCATCGCCGGCGAAAACCCGGGCTTCCGAATACAGGATGTTGGGCACGTCCGCGATGCTCAGCGTCACGCGATGCTCGGCGAGCATGCGCTTGGCCGCGTCCACCGTTTCACCGCTCAAACCCTTGAGCACCTCCAGCTTGCCGTCCGGGTCGCCGCCCAGCGCGCCCACCGCGGCGGCGATCTGCAAGCCCACCGCGCCGGTGCCCGGCACCGTCACGCCCATGCCGTTTTTCATCAGATTGGGCGAAACCCGCGCCTCGATGCGCTCTGGCGCGCGGCCCAGCGTCTTGGCGGCGATGGCACAGGCCAGGGCCAATGAAATCGGCTCGGTGCAGCCTAGCGCCGGCGCCACTTCCGCGCGCGCCGCCTTGACGAACTTCGGCCACAAATCGGTATTGAGAGTTGGTGTACACATAATGATTACGCTTTCAAATCAAATAAATGCCTTGCCGCCGCCACAAAGCGGGCCGGCGGCGAAAATCAGGAGAAAGCCAGAAACGGCGACACGCAGAGCAACAGGCCGGTGGCGATGATGATCTTGAGCGCGGCGCCCTTGTATTTGTGCAGAAAGGGCACCTGGTAAACCAGATAAGCCGGGATCAAGCAGCCCACCAGGCCGAAGACCGGGCTGCAGATTGAAGTGAAGCTCAGCACCGGGGCGTTCAGCACGATGGCGCCCCAGGACAGCAAAACGGTGAACACCATGATGCCCTTGGCCACCCACTCGGTACGGATGCGCTCCTCCGGCATCGCCCGGCGCAGCAGATTCATCGCCAGGCCCTGACAGGCCTCGCGGAAGCCCAGATAAACGCCGAAATACGCGGTCATCACCGCGAAAATATTCAGGATCAGGCTGAACAGCTTCACCATATCGCCCGGCATGCTGCTGGCCACCATGGCCAAAGCGGAAATGTTTTCATGCGAGGCCTTGACCGCCTGCTCGTGCCCCATCGCCAAAGTAAAGGACACCGCATAGAAAAAGACGGTAACGAAGAGAATGCCGAAGGCGATGTTCATCGCCCGCATCGCCTTGTACTGCGCCACCTTGCGCGACTTTTCCCGCGCGCGGTAGGAAATCACCATCGGGCTCAGGCTTTGGATGAACAGAATGGAGGTCAAGGTGAACGGCAGCATGATGATAGCGTCCTTGACCAAGCTGCCCAGGGACGGGAAAGCGCCCACATTGACCATTCGCCATTCCGAAACCATGGCCAGGCCCAGCACCGCCACCACGCCCAGCTTGGTCAACACCATGCCGGTGGAAATCTTGAACAGCAGTTGCTCGCCGCGGGAGGCCAGCGCCACCAGCAGGCAGATCAGGCCCAAGCCATAGAAGGGATTGGCGGACAGCAAGGTCTTGGTGACGCCGAAGCTGTGCAGAAAGGAGGCGCTGTCGTTGGTGATGGCGGTCGAATACACAAAGACCCAGATCACCAGCATGATGAAGTAGAGCGCCCCCAGCAGAATGCCCCAGTTCTTGCCCAGATAGCCGCTGATCACGCTAGGGTAGTCCTTGCACTCGGGGGACTCCGCCAGGGTGTTGATGAACAGGCGCTGAAACAAATACATCGCCGGATAGCCGATGACGGACGACAGCAGGAAAACCCACAAGCCCATCAGCCCCACCTGAACCGGCAGAAAAACAATGCCGGCGCCTATCGCCATGCCTATGCTCATCACGACCCAACCGCGGTCGGTGCCGTCGAAACGCACCGCCTCCCGCCATTCCGCTTCGCTCATGCCCGCGCGCTCGGCAGCGCTGGCCCTGGGCTTGACGCCCACTTGGGTGATGTCCATACTCGTTGTTCCTTTAGTGGTTCATCTGCTGTCTCAAGCCCTCCGGCGCCAACCGGATGCTTGAATTTCCCCGCTGCGCTGCGCCAACAGCGCGGGAAGGGATTCTCGGACGCGTATCGGAAGCCCTCAGTCGCGACACTGCTTCAGATAGCGGTAAAGAGTGGGTTCGGAAATCTCCAGCGCCTGCGAAGCCTTGCCGACGAATCCGCGGATAGAGAACAAGCCCCGCTGATTCAGCTCCCTGATCACCTCCAGTTTTTCATCGCCGGACAAGCGCGTCGGATCGATTGCGTATTGCTCCAGCACGCCTTGCATAATCCCCACGCCAACATCATCGATGCCTAGCGACAAGGTTTCCTGAGGCGAGTCGTGAGACAGCTCCGCCGGCAGCAGAGCCTGCACCGCCTCCAGCGCGCGTTTGTAGCGGCTGTCGTCGGAGTTGACGCAGAGCATGGCCTGCACGCGGCCGGCCTCGTCCTTGATCACCAGGGTGGACGAACGCAGCGACACCCCGCCTCGGGTCTTGCTGCGGTAGTTCAGCCGATAGTTCTCTCCTCCCTTGACCGAGCACTCCCGCGCCATGCTCAAGGCGAGGTCAGTGGCCGGCGCGCCGACGCTGCGGCCGGATACGTGCCCATTGCGAATGATTTTGAGCGAGGCGCTGGGATCGGACAGATCATGCACAGCCACCTCGCTGTCCGGCCCCAACAGGGCCGACACGAAATCGGCGAGCACTTCGGCGTCTAGTTGCAGTTTCATGGCGATGACAAAAAAATTATCACGGCGAGATTCTATGCATCACCATTCATCCATGTCATGCGCAACCACGAGCGCATTTGATGCGCGTCAAACCCATTCAGGCCGCCGCCTGCCGCCTACGCGGCGCGCCATGAAAAAAACCCGCCAAAATAGCGGGTTACACAATATAGAAACGGCCGTCCGGCCTTTACGGAGTTGAACGCCGGACAGCTAGGTCAGAGCGCTTCCCTCTTTAAAAGTCACAAAGCCTCATCCACCGACAACCCCCTGACGAACAAATCCACCGGCGTGTCCGGAATGAAGTCCAGACGCACCTGCCCCTCCACCGCAAAGCCCAGCTTGCCCAGCACGCGCGCGGACCCGGCGTTGTCGGGGTGCACCAAGCCTACCAGCCTATCCAGCGCGTAGACGTCCCGCGCCAGACGCAGACAGGCGCGGCCGGACTCGGTGGCGAGGCCCAGGCCCCAATACTCGGGCAGAAGTCGATAGCCCAGTTCCACCGCCCCCACCGCCGCCATGTATTTCAGGCCGCTGAAACCGATCACCTCGCCGCTGTCCTTCCACACGCAAGCCAGCCGGCCGAAGCCGTACCGCTCGTAGTCCGCCAGCGGGCCGTCGCGCATCGCCTGCAAGGCCTGTTCGCGCGAGCCGAAGGGCGTATTGCCGACATAGCGGATGGCCTCGGCCACGGTGCCGAGCCGGTAAAAAGCGTCCAGGTCGTTTTCGTCGAAGGGCCGCAGAATCAGACGGCCGGTATCCATGGCTTGCATTGTTTATCCCCTTTATTCCCCGTCTCATGACGATGGAAACAATTTGCCAGCAATCCCCCGTCCTCGCCAGATTTTTGCACCGCAACAAATCCGCGCGGCAGCCGCGCCCGGCGGATCAACTGATATACTGTCGCTTTGATTTTCCCCGCCGCAGAACCCCGCCATGAACGATCTGTTTGCCAATGAACCGAAAAAACCGCTGGCTGAGGCGCTGCGTCCCGGCCGCCTCGACGAGGTGATCGGCCAGCGGCACCTGATCGGCCCCGGCAAGCCGCTGCGGCTGGCGGTGGAAGCGAGCACCCCGCACTCGATGATTCTGTGGGGCCCGCCCGGCGTAGGCAAGACCACGCTGGCGCGCATACTCGCCGCCAGCTTCGACGCCGAGTTCATCCCGCTGTCGGCGGTGTTCTCCGGCGTCAAGGACATACGCGAGGCGGTGGAGCGCGCGCATGCCGCGCTACAGCGCTCCGGCCGCCACACCATTCTGTTCGTCGACGAAGTGCACCGCTTCAACAAGAGCCAGCAGGACGCCTTCCTGCCCTTCGTCGAATCCGGCCTGCTGACCTTTATCGGCGCCACCACGGAAAACCCCTCCTTCGAAGTCAATTCCGCCTTACTGTCTCGCGCTCAGGTCTATGTGCTCAATAGCCTGGACGAGGAAGAGCTACGCCAGTTGTTCGAACGCGCCGCCGCCAACGGCGCGCTGGAGGGACTGAGCTTCGACGACGCCGCCATCGACACCCTGACCGGCTACGCCGACGGCGACGCCCGCCGCTTCCTCAACCTACTGGAGCAGACCCGCACCGCCGCCTACGCCCGCAAGACCGGCCAGATAGACCGCGACTTCCTGTCCGAAGTGCTGACCGTCAACGCGCGCCGCTTCGACAAGGGCGGCGACGACTTCTACGACCAGATCTCCGCGCTGCACAAATCGGTGCGCGGCTCCAATCCGGACGCGGCGCTGTACTGGCTGACGCGGATGCTGGACGGCGGCGCCGACGCGCGCTATCTGGCGCGCCGGCTGGTGCGCATGGCCTGGGAGGACATCGGCCTGGCCGATCCGCGCGCGATGCAGATCGCCAACGACGCCGCCGCCACCTATGAGCGCCTGGGCAGCCCGGAAGGCGAACTTGCGCTGGCTCAAGCCGCGCTGTATTTGGCCATCGCCGCCAAGAGCAACGCCGGCTACAAGGCGTATAATGAGGCCCGCGCCTTCATCAAGCAGGACAAATCCCGGCCGGTGCCGGTACACTTGCGCAATGCGCCCACTCGGCTGATGAAGGAGTTGGGCTACGGCCACGAATACCGTTACGCCCATGACGAACCCCATGCCTACGCCGCCGGCGAGACCTATCTGCCGGAAGGATTGGAGGACATGCGCTGGTATCAGCCGACTCCGCGCGGACTGGAAAGCAAAATAAGGGACAAGCTGGATTTCCTGCGTCAGCTCGACGACGACGCCCGGCAAGACTCCGAATAAGTGAAAGAAACAGGACCAACCTAACCATGCTCGACATCAATCTGCTTCGCAACGACATCGAAGCCGTCGCCGCCCGTCTGGCCGGCCGCGGCTATGCCCTGGACACCACAGCCTTCAATCAGCTGGAATCCGAACGCAAATCCCTGCAAACCCGCATGCAGGAACTGCAAGCCAAGCGCAACGCCTCCTCCAAGCAGATCGGCGTGGCCAAGGGCAAGGGCGAAGACGTGTCAGCCATCCTGGCCGAAGTGGCGACGCTGGGCGATGAGTTGAAAGCCGCCGAACAAGGCTTCGACGCGGTGCAAAAGCAGCTGGACGCCTGGCTGATGTCCATCCCCAACCTGCCGCACGAATCGGTGCCGGCGGGCAAGGACGAAAACGACAATGTGGAAGTGCGCCGCGTGGGCGCGCCGCGCCAGTTCGACTTCGAAGTCAAAGACCACGTCGACGTGGGCGCGCCGCTGGGCCTGGACTTCGACACCGGCGCCAAGCTGTCCGGCGCGCGCTTCACCGTGCTCAAGGGCGACATCGCCCGACTACACCGCGCCATCGCCCAGTTCATGCTGAACACCCATACCGGCGATCACGGCTATATCGAGCATTACACCCCCTACATCGTCAATGACAGCGCGCTGCTGGGCACCGGCCAGCTGCCCAAGTTCGCCGAGGACATGTTCAAGGTGACCAAGGGCGGCGAAGAAGGCAATGTGGACCAGTACCTGATCTCCACCTCGGAAATCACCCTGACCAACACCGTCAGCAACAGCATCCTCAAGGTCGAGGAGCTGCCGCTGAAACTGACCGCGCATTCGCCCTGCTTCCGCTCCGAAGCCGGCAGCTACGGCCGCGACACCCGCGGCATGATCCGCCAGCACCAGTTCGACAAGGTGGAAATGGTGCGCATCGAGAAGCCGGAAGACTCCTACGCTGCGCTGGAGGAAATGGTCGGCCACGCCGAAAACATCCTCAAGGCGCTGGAACTGCCCTACCGTGTGATCACGCTGTGCACCGGCGACATGGGCTTCGGCGCCGCCAAGACTTACGATCTGGAAGTCTGGCTGCCGGCGCAGAACACCTATCGCGAAATCTCCAGCTGCTCCAACTGCGAGTCCTTCCAATCGCGCCGCATGATGGCGCGCTACAAGGACGAAAACGGCAAGAACCAACTGGTGCACACGCTGAACGGCTCCGGCCTGGCGGTGGGACGCACTCTGGTGGCTGTGCTGGAAAACTACCAGAACGCCGACGGCAGCGTGACCATCCCGGCGGTGTTGCGGCCTTACTTTGGCGGCCGCGACAAAATCGGCGGTTAAACTCGAGCCGGGCTTAAGTCCGACACAAGACAACGGCGCCCATTGCGGGCGCCGTTTTTCACATCCGCGCCGCCAGCAACGCTTCGAACTCCGCTCGCGGCAGCGGCTTGCTGAATAGATAGCCCTGGCCCAGCCGGCAGCCCTGCCGCAGCAGGAAATCACGCTGCGACTCCAGCTCTACGCCCTCGGCCACCAGTTCCAACCCCAGGCTGCGTCCTATCGAAATGATGGCGCTGGTGATGGCCGCGTCGTCGCCGTCATGGTGCAGGTCCATGATGAAGGAACGATCGATCTTCAAGCCCTTGACCGGCAGCCGCTTCAAATAGGACAGCGAGGAATAGCCGGTGCCGAAATCGTCGATGGACAAATAAACGCCCAACTCGCGCAGCCGCTGCAAAGCCTCCACCATGCCGCTATCCTCGTCCATCGCCACGCTCTCGGTAATCTCCAGCTCCAACTCGCCGCTATCCAGGCCATGCCGGCGCAGCGTGCACGCCACCGTGTCGGCGAAGCTGCCGTATTTCAGCTGGCGACCGGACACATTGACCGCGATGCGGCCGGGCTCCAGGCCCATGGCATGCCACTGAGCCCAGTCTCGGCAAGCGGTGTCCAGCACCCACTCGCCCATCGGCACCATCAGCGAGCCGTCCTCGGCGATCGGGATGAACTTGGCGGGCGCCATCAGTCCCAGTTCGGGATGACGCCAGCGCAGCAAGGCCTCGGCCCCTACCACCCGCCGCGTGGCCAATTCCACCTTGGGCTGATACCACACCTCCAGCTCCTCCTGCGCCAGCGCGCGGTGCAGGCTGTACTCCAGCTTCAGCCTCTCCATCGCCCGCGCGTTCATGTCCGAGGTGTAGAACTGGAAATTGTTCTTGCCGCGCTCCTTGGCCTGGTACATCGCCGAGTCCGCGTTCACCAACAGGGCGTCCGCGCTGACCCCGTCCTCCGGATACATGCTGATGCCTATGCTGGCCGAGATGAACAGCTCGTGGCCGGTCAGGCCGGACTGTTCGGTGACGCCGTCCAGCAACTGCTGCGCCAGCGCCGCCACCTGGGTCACCCGCTCCACCACCGGCAGCAGCAGGATAAACTCGTCGCCGGACAACCTGGCCACGGTGGAGTGCGGCGGCGCGTACTGCAGCAGCACCGAGGCGATGCGCACCAGCAATTCGTCGCCGGCATGATGACCCAGCGTATCGTTGACCAGCTTGAAGCGGTCTAGGTCGACGAACAACAGCGCGAATTGGGCCCGCGTCGGTTGCGCCCGCTCTATCGCCTCCTGCAGCCGTTCCAGGAACAGGGTCCGGTTGGGCAAGCCGGTCAAGGCGTCGTGATTGGCCAGAAAATGTAGCCGCTCCTCGGACTGCTTGCGCTGGGTGATATCGGAAAACACCGCCACGTAATGCAGGCATTCGCCGTCCGCGTCGCGGATGGCGGTAATGCTCAGGTGCTCGGTGTACAACAGGCCGCCCTTGCGGCGGTTGACCACCTCGCCCTGCCAGACCCCGTTCTCTTTCAGGCTTTGCCACAGCTTCTGATAGAAATCCGCCGGCTGCCGACCGGATTTGAGCAAGGCGGGCGTGCGGCCCAGGGCCTCCTGGCTGCTATAACCGGTGATGCGGCTGAACGCCGGATTCACCATCTGGATCACCCCGTTGCCGTCGGTGATCAGGATGCCTTCCAGCGTTGATTCGAACACCTTGTCCGCCAGCAGCAGGCTGCGCCGCGAATGCAGCAGCGCATCGTCGCGCTCGCGCAAGGCGGAATGCAGCTCCTGCAAAAACTCTTGTTCCACCAACTGGATGATGTCGCGGAACCCCAGCAACTGCAGCAGCCTTCCATCAGCGTCGTACACCGCCAGATGCCGAATCTTGTGCTGCAGGATCAACTGCCTGGCTTGCAACAGGCTGCTGCCCTCGCGCACGCCCAAGAGCGGCCAGGAGCAGGCTTCGGCCAGCGTCGCCGGGGCGCGTCCCTCGGCCAGTAGCCTCAATAGATCGCGCAAGGTCAGGATGCCGTAGTCCCCGTTGTCGAAACTCACCGCCAAAGCCGTGGCGCCTTGACGCCGCATCAAGGCCAGCGCCTCTTCAGGCGAGCCCTGAGCGCCCAGCAAACATAAGGGCGCGGCACGGTCCGCCACCACCCGCCGCACGCTCAGAAAGGATTCGCTGCCCTGGCTCAACACGATATCGGTCAGTGACACCACGCCGCACATCTCGCCAGCCTGTTCCACCAGCGCATGGCGGATGCCGCGTTCGCGGAACAGGACCACCGCCTCGTTCACCGGTAGATTATGCGGCAGCACCACCAAGGGCGTACTCATCGCGCCGCCCACCGGCCTCATGCCGACCACGCCGTCCAACCGGTCCAGCGCCAACGCGTCGGCTTCGGTCCAAATCCCCAGCGGTCGTCCCGCCTCGTCCTGCACCACGATGGAACCGCAGCCCGCCAGCAGCATGCGCCGCGCCGCCTCCGCCAGCGACGTATCCGCCGCGCACGCCAGGATATCCGGGGTAGAGATTTCTTTTATACACTGTTTTAAGCAATACATTAACAATCCAACCCGGGCTATTCACGGAAAAATTCCAAATGGCATTATAACGATGCAAATCGCCGTCATGTAGTCGGATTGCAACAGCCCCGCCCCGCAGCGGCATCTAGGCTTCTTGTCGCCCCTCAGGTCCCACCGGCTTATTCCTTAAGGCATTCCTTTTGCATTCAGTAAATCGTCAAATACTCATATACATGATCTAGGACAAGGCGCGATGCGGAGCGCGGCTGCTAGGCTGACGACAGAATCGGCGAATTTAAACTCGCCACGAAAATGACAAAGGTATTGCGCAGCGCAGCAAATGCACTTTTTGGAACGGCGGCAATGCGCATAGTCAGCCCAACCACCCACACAGCGACACAAGCACCATGAGCCAACAACGCATCCACCTATCGGTTCAGGGCCGGGTTCAAGGCGTCGGCTTCCGTCCCTTCATCTGGCGCACGGCCAGCGAATGCGGCCTCACCGGCTTTGTCCGCAACAGCGGAGAAGGCGTCACGCTGGAACTCCAAGGCGATGCGCAGGCGCTGAGCGCCTTCCGCCAGGCCCTGCGAACCCGCCTGCCGCCGCTGGCCCACATCGACGCGCTGCAGGAACGCGACATTCCGCTGCGCGACACAGAACAGCGCTTTCAAATCGAGGAAAGCAGCGGCGCGGTCACCCACGCCAGGCTGCCGGCCGACGTCGCCACCTGTCCGCGCTGCGTGGAAGAACTGTTCACTCCCGGCGACCGCCGCTACCGCTTTCCTTTCATCAACTGCACCGATTGCGGGCCGCGCTACACTGTCACCCACCGGCTGCCCTACGACCGCGCCAACACCAGCATGCTGGCCTTTCCGCTGTGTCCGGTCTGCCGCCAAGAATACCTTGACCCGAACAGCCGCCGCTTTCACGCCGAACCCACCGCCTGCCCGGTGTGCGGCCCCAAGCTGCAGCTGACCGACCGCTTTGGCCAGAGTCTGAACGGCGACCCCATCGTGGGCGCGGTGCAAATCCTCAATATGGGCCGCAGCATAGCGATGAAAGGCCTGGGCGGCTTCCATCTGGTCTGCGACGCGGCCAGCCCGGCGGCGGTGGCGCGGCTGCGCCAGCTCAAACACCGTCCCGGCAAACCGCTGGCCATCATGGCCTTGAACGTGGAGTCCATTCGCGCGCTCTGCCACGTCAGCGAAGAAGAAGCCGCCTGGCTGCAACGCCCGGAGCGCCCCATCGTGCTGCTGAACAAAAAACCCGAAGCCGACCAACTGCTGCCGGACATTGCGCCCGGCCTGTCGGCTCTGGGCGTGATGCTGCCCTATACCCCGCTGCAATGGCTGCTGTTCCACGAAGCGCTGGGCCGTCCGCCCGGGACCAGTTGGCTGCGTCAGCCCTGTTCGCGGCTATGGGTGATGAGCAGTGCCAATTTGTCCGGCGAACCTATCGTCACCGGCAATCAAGAGGCGCGCGAACGGCTGAATCAGGTAGCCGACGTCTTTCTGCTGCACAACCGCGCCATCGTCACTCGTTGCGACGACAGCGTGGTGTCGCTGGAGCGGCGGCGGCCGCTGCTGTTCCGTCGCGCGCGCGGCTTCGTGCCGGACCCGGTGCCGTTGGCACTGGACGGCCCGCCGGTGCTGGCGCTGGGCGCCTATATGAAGGCCACCGTCACCGTATTGCGCGGCAAGGACGCCTTCGTGTCGCAATACATCGGCGCGCTCAACCACCCGCTAACCTGCGAGGCGCTGCAACAGGCGGCCGATCACTTGCTCGACCTCACCGGCGTCGCTCCGCAGGCGGTGGCTTGCGATCTGGAAACCGGTACCTACTCCAGCCTGCTGGCCGAACACCTGTCCAAACAATGGGAAGTGCCGCTGATCCGGGTTCAGCACCATCACGCCCACCTGGGCGCGGTGCTGGCCGAACACGGCGTGGCGGAGCCGGCTTTGGGCCTGGCGCTGGACGGCTACGGCCTGGGGCACAACAACGGCGCCTGGGGCGGTGAAATGATGCTGGTGGACGGCGACAGCTGCGAACGCATCGGCCATATCTCGCCGTTGCCGCTGCCTGGCGTGGGACGCAGCCGGCTGCCGCCCTGGAAACTCGCCGTGGCCTTATGGCAAACCCTGGACCTGGGACCGCTGCCGCCTCGGCTGGCATCCCAGCCCGGCGCTCAACAATTGGAGAAGCAACTCTCTATCCGCCGAGACTGCCAGGACAGCACCAGCTTGGGCCGCTGGTTCGGCGCCGTCGCCGGCCTGACCCGCCAATGCGGGGTGGAAACCTTCGAAAGCGAAGCCGCGCAAAGACTGGAGGCTCAGGCCGAACCCGCGGAGCCGCTGGCCGGCGGCTGGCGCACCCAAGCCAATCTGCTTGACCTGACGCCGCTGGCGCGCCATCTGTGTCAACTGGACGACGACCAAGCCATCGCCAGCCTATGGCACGCCACATTGGCCGCCGCGCTGGCGGACTGGGCCATCAAGGCGGCGCGCACCACCGGCACCCGCATCGTGGCGCTGGCCGGCGGCTGCTGCGGCAATCGCCAGTTGATGGCGCAACTGCTGCCGCGGCTGGAACAGGCCGGCCTGCGCCCGCTGACCGCGGAACAGCTGCCGCCCAACGACGGCGGCCTGAGCCTGGGCCAAGCCTGGGTGGCGCGCCAGCGCCTGCTGCGCCGGAGCTGAAATGACAACGGCGCGTCGCCCAAGGGCGACGCGCCGCGCATACCGGCTCTTGTCGGCGGATCAGGACGATAGGCGCTCGCCCCATAGATCGTGCTCGCTGCAATCGACGATCTTCACCGAATAGAACTCGCCCGCGCGCATGCCAGCGGCGTCCTCAACGAACACCAGACCGTCGATCTCCGGCGCATCCGCGTAGCTGCGGCAAATCGCCGTGCCTTCGTCGTCGATCTCGTCCACCAACACCTGCATGGTCTGGCCGACTCGGCGCTCCAGGCGACGCGCGCTGATTTCTTCCTGCACCGCCATAAAACGCTCTTTGCGCGCTTCCTTCACCTCTTCCGGCACCGGGTTCGGCAAATCGTTGGCAGTCGCGCCTTCCACCGGCGAATAGGTGAAACAGCCGACGCGGTCCAGCTCCGCCTCGCGGATGAAGGTCAGCAGTTCTTCGAAGTCCTCCTCGGTCTCGCCAGGGAAGCCGACAATGAAGGTGGAGCGGATCACCAGTTCCGGGCAGATCTCGCGCCACTTCTTGATGCGCGCCAGCACATTGTCGCTATTGGCCGGACGCTTCATCAGTTTCAGCACCTTCTGGCTGGCGTGCTGGAACGGGATGTCCAGATAGGGCAGGATCTTGCCGTCGCGCATCAGCGGAATCACCTCGTCCACATGCGGATACGGATAGACGTAGTGCAGACGCACCCAGATGCCGTGGCGGCCCAGTTCCTCGCACAGCTCGGTCATCCGAGTCTTCACCGGACGACCGTTGTGGAAGCCCAGCTTGTACTTGGTGTCCACGCCGTAAGCCGACGTGTCCTGCGAGATCACCAGGATTTCCTTGACTCCGGCCTTGGCCAGATTCTCCGCTTCGCGCAGCACATCGTGAATGGGCCGGCTTTCCAGATCGCCGCGCATGGACGGAATGATGCAGAAGGTGCAACGGTGATTGCAACCTTCGGAAATCTTCAGATACGCGTAATGCTTGGGCGTCAGCCGCACCCCGATGTCCGGCACCAGATCGACGAAGGGATCGTGCGGCTTGGGCAGATGGGCATGCACCGCGCTCATCACCTCGTCGGTGGCGTGCGGGCCGGTCACGGCCAAGACCGACGGATGCGCGTCCCGCACCACGTCGCCCTTGGCCCCCAGACAGCCGGTGACGATGACCTTGCCGTTCTCGTTCAAGGCTTCGCCAATCGCGTCCAAAGACTCGGCCACGGCGGAATCGATGAAACCGCAGGTGTTGACCACCACCAGGTCGGCGCCGGCGTAGCTGCCGGAAATATCGTAGCCTTCGGCGCGAAGGCGGGTCAGGATCTGCTCGGAGTCGCTGGAGGCTTTGGGACAGCCCAGCGACACGAAGCCGATACTTGGAATCTTGTCTGCCATGATGATGGCCTTGCTGAAGAAAAACGCGAGAGTATACAACGATTTGACAGGCGATGCGCAGCGTTGCGAGGGGTTGGGCTCGCGGGCTCGTTGAT
The DNA here is from genome assembly GCF_011602385.1 of Chromobacterium fluminis. NCBI lineage: Bacteria > Pseudomonadati > Pseudomonadota > Betaproteobacteria > Neisseriales > Chromobacteriaceae > Chromobacterium > Chromobacterium fluminis. The sequence goes on from NZ_JAAOMA010000015.1 coordinate 56,482, forward strand.
TCGTTTTCGCCGGCCCCGCGCCGGGCAGGATGCGGACGCCGGCAAGCAACGCTCCCCTTTCAGACCTCACTTGATAGTAAAATCCGACGCCTCCATATAGGCCAGAGCCCGTCAACCCCTCACACCATACCAATATGAAAATTCTCGTTTCACGCATGGAGTCCCTGATTTTCGCCAGCCGCTGGCTGCAGGCTCCGCTCTACCTTGGGCTCATCGTCGCCCAAGGGGTGTATGTCTACAAGTTTCTGCTCGAACTGATCCACTTGGTCGCCGACGCCTCCAGCATGACGGAAACCCAGATCATGCTGATCGTGCTGGGCCTGATCGACGTAGTGATGATCGCCAATCTGCTGATCATGGTGGTGGTGGGCGGCTACGAGACTTTCGTCTCCAAGATCGACAGCCTGAACACCCACGAGGACCGGCCGGAATGGCTGTCCCATGTCAACGCCGGCGTGCTGAAGACCAAGCTGTCGCTGGCGCTGATCAGCATCTCCTCCATTCACCTGCTGAAAACCTTTATCAGCGCGTCCAATCTGGGCAGCCCCGGCAATCCGCTCACCGAACAGGGCGTGATGTGGCAGGTGGTGATCCACTGCACCTTCCTGCTGTCCGCGCTGGTGATGGCCTGGACCGACAAGCTAATGCAAAGCAAGCACTAGGAACCGCGGAGCGGCGCGCGATACGACGCTAAAACGGCGTCGTCAAGCGCAACGCCTTGTCACGCCTTGGCTCACAAAACGTAAACAGACGGGCTCAGTCCAAGCGTTCGGCGCAGTAAAAAGCGCCGGGCACCGGACACCCCGCCTCCTCCCGCAACATCATGTCCTGTCGTTCCATCAGCAGCAGCCCGCACGCCGCCAGTTGCGCCTCCACCCAGTCCGGATCATGCAGATAGCGCCCGCAGGGCTGCAGCTGGTGGCCTTCGGGCAAGGGCCGCGGCGCGCGCTCGATGCTGAACAGCAACAGGCCGCCCGGCTTGAGCGCGCGCGCCATCCAGTTTAAGGCCGGCCCCAAATCGCCAAAATAGCTGAGAGTATCCAGGCAGCAGATCAAATCGCGAGCCGGAGGCTGCTCCATCAGGAATTCGATGATGTCGCCTTGAGTCAAGACGTCGTACACGCCCTTGTCCACGGCGCGCCCCAGCATCTCGCCGCTGAGATCCACGCCCTGCAAACGGCGTGCGTACGGCCGCAGCGCAGCGCCGGCCAACCCGGTGCCGCAGCCCAGATCCAGCGCGTCCAGAGCGGCCGTTGGCGGCCCCAGTCGCTTCAGGCATTGCGCCAACCACTGCGGCCCCTGATAACGCAAGCTGGCCAGGGTCGCGTCAAACGCCTCGGCGTTGGCGTCGAAAGTCCGCCGGATGAACTCGGGACTACATTGCGGAGGCGGCTCCGCTCCGCCGCAGGCGGCAAGCAGATGCAAGGCAACCGGATCGTCCGGCGCCTGCGCCAGCCAGACGCGCAGCAGGGCCAAGGCTTCGTCGCGCCGGTCCAACTCGCAATAGGCCTCTATGCGCGCAATCGGCCCATGCTCGGCCGGCCGCGCCACGATGCCCAGCGCGTTGTGGCGCCGCGCCTCGGCATGGCGTTCCTGGCGCAAATACAGTCCGGCCAGCAGAAAGTGCGCGTCGGCGCAGGCCCCGTCCACCGCCAGCGCGTGCCGGCAAGCCCGTTCCGCGGCGGCCAAATCATCGTCCTGCTCGCAGGCGGCGGCCAGGTTGGTCCAATACATGGGCTGTCCGCCGTCCAGCTCCGCAGCCGCGGCGAAAGCCCGCCTCGCGTCGCCCGCGCGCCCCTGACGCGCCTGCGCCATGCCCAGGCTGAAATACCAGTCCGCATGGTCTGTTTCCGCAGAAATCGCCTCGCTCAACAAAGATTCAGCCTCCTCAGGACGCTGCGTCTGCAGCAACAGGAAAGCCAGGAAGGATTTGGCGGCGGCGCAAGCCGGCCAATTGAACAAGCAGGAGCGATAACGCCGCTCTGCCTCCGCCCAGTCTCCCTCCAGGTGACTGCGCTGCGCCTCTCGCAAGCAGGCGTTCAAGGCCTCGGCGGACATGTCGCGGCACCTTGCCGGCCCAGCCGGCTCGAATCATCCATTGAGAACAGGGAAAAACGAAACGCGGCGAACGCCGCGCGAGAGAAAGAGACGCCGTCAACGGCGGCCGGCATCCAGCATGCGGGGATAAGCATGGCAAGCTCTCCGGGGGAGCGGCGGATGGAAACGGACAGGCGGCCGTTCCAACCGGCCGCCTCTGTTCAATCTTTGGTGCGCTTAGCGAAGCTTCGGAAAACACATGCGCTTTCCGACCCCGTTTTTAACGTCGCATCGCCAAAGCGCGGCAGATCCTAAACAGGTTTTTAGGACGGGTCTTTGTCGTCCTCGCCGTCCTGCTTGTAAGCCGGGAAGCCGAAGCCGCCAAACAGCTGCTTGGTCTGTTCCTGCATCCGGTTCTGCATATCCAGGAACATGCTGGTGCTCTGCTCCATGTAATTGGCCATCATGTTCTGCACTGCCGGCCCCTGAAATTTCATGAACTCGCCCCACAGATTAGCGTTCAACATGGTGTTGTCGCCGTAAATCGCGCGGGTTTGTTCCTGCATCTTCTGCTGCAGCTGGGCGAACAGTTGCAGATTGTTCTCCAGGAAGGGCCCCATCATGCCCTGCATGGCCTGGCCGTAGGAGCGGATGAACTGGGTCAGCACCTCGTAGCTGAACATCGGCATGCCGCCGTTCTCCTCCTCTAGGATGATCTGCAACAGCACACTGCGGGTGATGTCCTCTTGGCTCTTGGCGTCGACGACTTGAATATCCACATTATCAAGCACCAATTGCTTCACATCCCCCAAGGTGATGTAGGAACTGGTGGCGGTATCGTACAGCCGGCGGTTCGGGTACTTTTTGATGACCCGCTTTTCAACACTCATGTAACGCTCCCGGTTTATTTTGGTACGGTGTGCCGTGTGCCGGCAATTTATCATAAATACAACACGCTAGAGTAAATCTTCAGTCAATGCTCCCAATTTTGCTGCAATGCATGATACATTTAGTCGTCATTGTGCAGTGCAAAATTTTTGATTCAGACTATCTCCTTTAAGGTCTCACCCCACAGCCGAGGAATACATTATGTCCATCAGCAATGAGCAACTGAACAAGCTGTCCCTCAACGGTCTGGAAACCATTTTCCGCTTTTCGCAAATCACTCTGGATAGCGCCGAGCGCCTGGTCAAGCTGAACCTGGAAATCTCCAAGCAGTCGCTGGAAGAAAACGTCAAAATCGCCAAACAGCTGAGCGGCGTGACCGACCCGCAAGAAGCGGTCAGCCATCTGAACAAGCTGGCCACCCAGAACATCGACACCGCTCTGGCCAACTCCCGCAATCTGTACGACATCGTTTCCTCCGCTCAAAGCGAACTGACCAAGCTGGCCGAAGAAAATCTGGGCAGCTTCAACAAGTCGTTGATCGGCGCGATCGAGTCCGCGGCCAAAAACGCCCCGGCCGGCTCCGACGCCGCGCTGAACGCGGTGAAAAGCTCGGTGGCCGCCGCCGCCGCCGCGGTCAACACCTTCAGCAAAGCCGCCCAGCAAGTGGTGGAGTTCACCGACAGCAGCGTAAAGGCCGCCACCAGCGCCACCGCCGATGCCGTGAAGACCGCCAGCAAGCGCGCGCCCACCGCTTAAACGCAGTTTGAAGGCTAAAGCACAACCCCGTCCAGCCGACGGGGTTTTTCTTTGCCTTGCGCCGGAGGATGGCATGTGAGCGGCGACAGGTTTACAATCTGCGCCTTAAGCACGTTTCAGGAAACCAATTAGGTTCAGCGCATGAAAATCAGCAGCAATTTTGACGCCGGCAGCATCGAGATCGTCTCCGCCGACAACTACGAAGACATCCAACTGCGCATCCGCCGCGACAATGCGGCCGAATTCGCCCAGTGGTTTTACTTCCGCGTGCAAGGCGCCGCTTATCAGCACTGCACCTTCAACTTTCTGAATGCCGGCGAAAGCGCTTATCCGGATGGCTGGATCGACTACCAGGCGATGGCCTCCTACGACCGCATCAACTGGTTCCGCGTGCCCACCCACTACGAAAACGGGGTGATGACGATAGATCACGTGCCTTTGTCCGGCAGCATCTACTACGCTTATTTCGAACCCTATTCCTACGATCAGCATCTGAACCTGATCGGCCAGGCGCAAGGCTCCGGCCTGTGCCAGGTCAGCGATCTGGGCTTTACCGTGCAGCAGCGCGACATCAATCTGCTGACCATAGGCCACGAGGTGGAATCGGATCTGAAAATCTGGATCATCGCCCGCCAGCACCCCGGTGAAACCATGGCTGAATGGTTCATCGAAGGCCTGCTCAATCGCCTGCTGGACCCGCAAGACCCCACCAGCCGCGCGCTGCTGGACCGCGCCACCTTCTACGTGGTGCCTAACATGAACCCGGACGGCTCGGTGCTGGGCAATCTGCGCACCAACGCCGCCGGCGCCAACCTCAACCGCGAATGGGCGGCCCCCAACGCGGAGACCAGCCCGGAAGTGCTGGCGGTGCGCAACAAGATGCAGGAAACCGGCGTGGACCTGTTCCTGGATATCCACGGCGACGAGAACATCCCCTATGTGTTCCTGGCCGGCACCGAGGGCGTGCCGTCGTGGAACGAACGCCTGGAGGCCCTGGCCGACCAATTCCGCCACCACCTGCTGCTGGCCAGCCCGGACTACCAGACCGAGCACGGCTACCCACGCAACGCGCCGGGCAAGGCCAATATGACCATCGCCACCAACTGGGTGTGTGAAAACTTCGGCTGTCTCGCCTTCACGCTGGAAATGCCGTTCAAGGACAACGCCAATCTGCCGGACGACGACTTCGGCTGGAGCGGACAACGCAGCCTGCGCCTGGGCGAGGCGGCCTTGTCGCCCATCTATGCGATTGCGCAGAACCTGCGCGCCTGAGAACCACCAGGCCGAAACCAAAAAAGCCACGGATCACCGTGGCTTTTTTCATTTCCATTGCCGCTTAAACGTGATCCAGCAATTGCAGCGGATGATCAATGGCGATGTCGGCGCCCCACTCCGCCGGCCGGTCGCTGTCGGCGATGTAGCCCCAATTGGCCAATACCGTTTTCATGCCCACGCTGCGGCCGGCGGCGATGTCGCGCTCGGCGTCGCCCACGTACAGGCAATGCTCGGGCTCGACGCCGATCTGATCGGCCGCATAACGCATCGGCCGCGGGTCCGGCTTGGGCACGCCCACGGTGTCGCCGCTGACCGTCACCGCCGGCGCCGTGATAAAAGGCAACGACGGCACCAAACGGTCGGTGAAGCGCATCGGCTTATTGGTGATGATGCCCCACAGCAATCCCTTGTCCATCAAGCCCTGGATCAGGCCGTTGACGCCGTCGAACAACACAGTCTCGTCGGCGAAGCTGTGCTCGTAATGATCCAAGAAGCGCAAGCGATACTCCTCGAAACGAGGATGTTCGCGGTCGATGCCGAAACCCAGGCTGACCAGCCCGCGCGCGCCGTGACTGGCGATGGGCCGCACCGCCGCGTACGGCTGCGGCGGCAGGCCTTCCTCGGCCAACAGGCGGTTGAGCGCGGCGCCCAGATCGCGCGCGGTGTCGGCCAAGGTGCCGTCCAGATCGAATAGAACTGCCTTGATCATGATTCGCTTCAATGAAGGAGCGCGACGTCAGGCTGCCGACCACGAGCAGCCCGCCGGCCCGATTCAACGTATGGTCTTGCCCAGAAACAGCTTGTAGGCCGGATTCTGGGTTTCCTCAACATAGGGGTAGCCCAGATTATCGAGGAAGCGCTGGAACTCGGCGTCGTCGCTGGACGGCACCTGAATGCCCACCAGCACGCGGCCGTAATCCGCGCCGTGATTGCGATAATGGAACAGGCTGATGTTCCAGTCCACGCTCATCGCCTCCAGGAAACGCATCAGCGCGCCGGGGCGATCAGGAAACTCGAAGCGCAGCACCCGCTCGTCCTTCAACTGCGGCGCGTGGCCGCCCACCAGATGGCGGATATGCAGCTTGGCCAACTCGTTGTCGGTCAGATCAATGCTCTCCAACTCGTGAGCGTTCAGGCTGGCGAGTATGCCCTCCAGATCCGGCTTGCCGCTGATCTGCACGCCGACGAAAACATGAGCGGTGCCTGGATCAGCGAAGCGATAATTGAACTCGGTGATGTTGCGGCCGCCGATCACGGTACAGAAGCGCTTGAAGCTGCCCGGCTTTTCCGGAATGGTCACCGCGATGATGGCCTCGCGCCGCTCCCCCAGCTCGGAACGCTCGGACACATGGCGCAGGCGATCGAAATTCATATTCGCGCCGCAGGAAATCGCCACCAGAGTCTGCTCCACGCAGCCTTCCCGCTCCACGTAAGCCTTGGCGCCGGCCACCGCCAAGGCGCCCGCCGGCTCCACGATGGAGCGGGTGTCTTCAAAAATGTCCTTGATCGCCGCGCAGATGGCGTCGGTGTCCACGAGGATGATCTCGTCCAGCAATTCGCGACAGATACGGAAGGTCTCCTCGCCCACCAGCTTCACCGCCACCCCGTCGGCGAACAAGCCCACGTCCTTCAACTCCACGCGCTCGCCCTTGGCGATGGATTGACGCATCGCGTCGGAATCCACCGGCTGCACGCCTATCACCTTGATCTCCGGCTTCAGCCGCTTGATGAAGCTGGCGATGCCGGCGGCCAGGCCGCCGCCGCCGATGGCGACGAAGATCGCGTTCAAGCCGTCCGGATGCTGACGCAAAATCTCCATGCCTATGGTGCCCTGGCCGGCGATCACATCCGGATCGTCGAACGGCGGAATATAAGTCATGCCGTTTTGCGCCGCCAGCGAGCTGGCGTGATGGAAGGCCTCGTTGAAGGAATCGCCATGCAGCACCACCTGGCCGCCGTATTGCTTGACCGCGTCTATCTTGATCTGCGGCGTGGTCACCGGCATCACGATGATGGCTTCGCAACCCAGCCGGCTGGCGGACAAGGCCACGCCCTGCGCATGGTTGCCGGCGCTGGCGGTGATCACGCCGCGCGCGCGCTGCTCCGCGCTGAGCTTGGCCATCTTGTTGTAGGCGCCACGCAGCTTGAAAGAGAACACCGGCTGCAGATCCTCGCGCTTGAGCAGAATCGTGTTGCGATAGCGGCGCGACAGATTGGGCGCCAACTCCAGCGGCGTTTCGATGGCGACGTCGTAAACCCGCGACGTCAGGATGCGTTCCAGATAGTCTTGCTTCTCTTGCATGGCAAAGCCTTTGTCCCGATCATTATTTTGCTTGAACTGCCAGAGTAGCAGGAACTCCAAGCAGACGGGAAGCCTTGATAATATTGGATTGTTGCATTGCGGTATCGCAACGGCTCCGCCTGCCCCGCTCGCAGAAAATCGCCACTTCGCGGCAACCGGACGGCAATCCGCGTGTATAATCAACGGCTACTATTTGGACCTCAACCCCCAGCGTTGCCCATAGGAACAATGAAAACATTCACCAGCATTCTCACAGCAGCGGCGATCGCGCTGCCGTCCGTCTCTTTCGCCTCCGCCGCCTTTCTGCCGCCCGCGCCCGAAATCGCCGGCAAGGCCTATTACCTGACCGACTTCAACAGTGGGCAAGTGCTGGCCGAACGCGACCCGGATTCCCGTGTGGAACCGGCCTCGCTGACCAAGCTGATGACCGCCTACCTCACCTTCAAAGCCTTGAAGGAAAAACGGCTGACCCTGGAGCAAACGCTGACGGTGTCGCAAAAGGGCTGGAAGACCGAAGGCTCGCGCATGTTCCTGGATCCCAAGGTGCCCGCCAAGGTCGACGACCTGATCAAGGGCATGATCGTGCAATCCGGCAACGACGCCTGCGTGACGCTGGCTGAAGCCATCGCCGGCAGCGAGGAAGTTTTCGCCCAAGTGATGACCCAGCAGGCGCAGAAACTGGGCATGAAGAACACCCAGTTCCGCAACGCCACCGGCCTGCCCAATCCGGAGCACTACACTACCGTGCACGACCTGGGCATCCTGGCCGGCGCGCTGATCCGCGACTTCCCGGAGTTCTACCCGATCTACTCGATCAAGTCCTTCACCTACAACAACATCAAGCAGCCCAACCGCAACCTGCTGCTCTACCGCGACCCCAACGTCGACGGCATGAAGACAGGCTACACCGACAGCGCCGGCTACAACATGATCACCACTAGCCATCGCGATGGCCGTCGCGTGATTTCGGTGGTGGTGGGCACCGCCAGCCCGGAGGCGCGCGCGGTGGAAAGCTCCAAGCTGCTCAACTACGGCTTGCAGTTTTACGATACGCCCAAACTGTATAGCGGAGCCAAACCGGTGTCCGAGCTGCCTATCTACAAGGGCGCAGCCAAAACCGTTTCCATCGGCTTCGCCAGCGACGTCTACGCCACCGTGGCCAAGGGCCAGGCCGCCAAGCTCAAGGCCGACCTGACCACGATGCAGCCGCTGATCGCCCCGGTCAAAGCCGGCCAGGTGGTGGGCAAGCTGGTTGTATCCCAGGACGGCAAACCGCTGTTCGAACGCCCGGTGGTGGCTTTGAAAGCAGTGGAAGAAGGCGGCTTCTTCAGCCGGCTGTGGGACAGCATCAAGCTGATGCTGGGCTGGAAATAAACGGCGTCCGCCGTTGATCGCGGCGCCGGGCATCGCCCGGACGCCGCGGCTGTATTATGATGTGACGTTTTAGCAATAAAGACGACCGTAAAATGTATTGGCGCGGATGGCCCGGTTTACAGTACAACTGGCTGCTGCACCTTTGCCCGTTTCGGGTGCGGCGTCTTTAGAACCTGTTTACGATCTGCTGCGCTTCGGCGATACAGCGTTGAAAACCGCTTCGAAATGCTCATGTACCGTGTGTACACTCCGCTTCCTCAGCTGTTTTCGCCTTGTCTCGCTCTTGCTCGCGCAATCGTAAACACGTTCTTAGCGGATTTGATTGCATATGTCTGAAAAACAGGAACTCATGGAATTCCCCTGTCGCTTCCCCATCAAGGTGATGGGCGAGCGTCACGAGGATTTCGTCCTCACCATCACCGAGGTCGTCCGCGTCAACGCGCCCGACCTGGCCGATCACGACGTGACGCTGCGCGAAAGCGCCAACGGCCGCTTTTACGCGCTGACCGTCACCGTCACCGCCACTTCGCGTCAACAGCTGGACAACATTTATCTGTCGCTGACCGGCCATCCGATGGTGAAAATGGTGCTCTGAGCGCCAGGAGATTGCCGTGTCGCGCATCGTCAAACATCTGGGCCGGGTGGATTACGAACCAACCTGGCGCGCCATGCAGGCGTTCACCGACGCCCGCAACGCAGACACCCCCGATGAACTGTGGGTGGTGGAACACCCGCCCGTCTACACCCAGGGCCTGGCCGGCAAGCCGGAACACCTACTGCACACCACCGCCATCCCGGTGGTGAAAACCGACCGCGGCGGCCAGATCACCTATCACGGCCCCGGCCAATTGGTGGTTTACCTGTTGGTGGATTTCAAACGCATGGGCATAGGCGTGCGCGAGCTGGTGCGCCGCATCGAACAGGCGGTGATAGACACGCTGGCGGAACTGGGCATCCACGGCAACGGCGATGTGGACGCGCCCGGCGTTTACGTGGCCGGCGCCAAAATCGCCTCGCTGGGCCTGCGCATCAAGAACCACGCGGTCTACCATGGCCTCAGCTTCAACGTGGACATGGACCTGAAGCCTTTCGATTCCATCAACCCTTGCGGTTACGCCAACCTCAAGGTGACCGACCTGAAACAACTGGGAGTGGAGCTGAGCCTTGCCGCCGCCGCCGATACGCTGCTGCCGCATCTGGAGCGCCTCCTGAACAGCACCAAGGAACTGACATGAAGCCGGAAAACCAGGCTGGGGTCAAACACAAGGGCGCGGCCAAAACCGCCCGCATCCCCATCAAAATCGTCCCGCTGGACGAAAAGCTGAAAAAACCGGAATGGATCCGCGCCAAGCTGCCCAACGGCCAGCGCTTCCACGAGATCAAACAGATTCTGCGCGAGCAAAAGCTGCACACCGTCTGTGAGGAAGCCACCTGCCCAAACATCGGCGAATGTTTCAGCAAAGGCACCGCCACTTTCATGATCATGGGCGACATCTGCACCCGTCGCTGCCCGTTCTGCGACGTGGGCCACGGCCGCCCCAACCCGCTGGACCCGGACGAACCGCGCCACCTGGCGGAGAGCGTGGCCGCGATGAAGCTGAAATACGTGGTGGTCACCTCGGTGGACCGCGACGATTTGCGCGACGGCGGCGCCCAGCATTTCGCCGACTGCATCAACTCGGTGCGCGAAATGTCGCCCAACACCCAGATCGAAACCCTGGTGCCGGACTTCCGCGGCCGCCTGGACGTAGCCGTCGACATCCTGAGCCAGACCCCACCGGACGTGATGAACCACAACCTGGAAACCGTGCCGCGACTGTACAAGCAGGCCCGTCCGGGTTCGGATTACGCACACTCGCTGCAATTGCTGAAGGACTACAAGGCCAAGAACCCCGACGTCCGCACAAAATCCGGCCTGATGGTGGGCCTGGGCGAGACCGACGAGGAAATCCTGGAAGTGATGCGCGATCTGCGTGCCCACAATGTAGACATGCTGACCATAGGCCAGTACCTGCAACCGTCCGACGGCCACCTGCCGGTACTGCGCTACGTGCATCCGGACGTGTTCAAGATGTTCGAGAAAAAAGCCTATGAAATGGGCTTCGTCCATGCCGCCGTGGGCGCGATGGTGCGCTCCAGCTACCACGCCGACGTGCAGGCGCACGAGGCCGGTGTGTAAGTAACCTTTTAATGCGGCTAAACAACGCTGACGTGCGCTGAACGCCAAACTAAAAAAATGCCTGATCAAATTCATGATCAGGCATTTTTTATGACTTCTCCAGCACATCAACCGGGGAAGGCTCCCAGATATTGCTGCCCCGTTCGAACTATCCGCAACGCCTATGGCTCCCCGCCAAAACAGAGACGCGCTAAAGCCACCACCGCTAAAACCTGATTCAACGATCCGCCAAGGAACCGACGCTGACAGCCGGCTCTGCCACATATTCATAACCCTGCTTACGTCTCAGCACATTGCGCGCCCGCTCCAAGTCCATATCCCGCTCCCAGCGCGCCACTACCACCGCGGCCACGCAATTGCCGATTAAATTGGTCAACGCCCGAGCAATGCCCATGAACCAGTCCACCGACAACACCAACACCAACCCGATCACCGGAATGGCGGGTATTGCCGACAGAGTCGCCGACAGAATCACCAAGGCAGAGCCAGGAATTCCATGCGCGCCCTTGGAGGTCACCAACGACACCGCGAGAATGGTCAACAAATCGTAATTGGACAGCGGCGTATTGGTGGCATGGGCGATAAACACCGCCGCCAGGGTAAGATAAATGGAAAAACCATCGAGATTGAACGAATAACCGGTGGGAATCACCAGGCCCACGGTGGCATTGCCGATGCCCAGATGTTCAAGCTTTCTCATGACTTGCGGCAACACCGCGTCGGACGAGGCCGTCCCCACCACGATCGATAACTCGTCTTTCAGATAGCGTAAAAATGCTACGATGTTAAGACCCGCCAATTGCAAAATCGTCCCCAGCACCACCAGCACAAACAAAGCACAAGTGAGATAAAACATCAGCACCAGACCACCCAATTGCTGCAAGGACGATACCCCGTAACTGGCGGTGGTAAAGGCAATGGAGCCGAACACTCCCAGCGGCGCCAATTGCACCACCAGACCGATCAGCTTGAAAAACACATGGCCCGCCTCATGCACCAGCCGAATCACTCCGCCAGCGGAATCGCGCACTAGATTCAAGGCGCAACCAAACAATAAGGCAAACACCAACACCTGCAAGATATCGCCCGAGGCCAACGCGCCAAACACCGTGCCGGGAATCAAGTTCATGAAAAACGACCAGGCGCTGCCATGCTGCAAAGCCTGGGCTCTATCGGTGTAGGCGGCCATCGCTTGGGTATCCAAGGAGCCGACATCCACGTTCATCCCCAGACCGATGCTGCTATGCAGGGCCAACAGCAAGCCCAAAGCCAGAGCCAGAGTCGTGACCAGCTCAAAATACACAATGGCCTTCAAACCCACCCGGCCCACTTTTTTCAAGTCACCGGCGCCGGTAATCCCGCTCACCACCACACAGAATACAATCGGCGCGATCAGCATCTTGATCAGCTTGATAAAACCATCTCCCAACGGTTTCAACTGTAGAGCCTGTTCCGGCCACAACAAGCCGGCGCAGATGCCGAGGACAAGTCCGATCATGACTCGTACAAACAACGACTTCTTAGTCAAACGCAGCATGGCTTCCCTTTCTCCTAATGAGGAGGTATGGCGAGAAGCCGCCCAGACAAGTCATCCAGGCCAAGACGGTTGACGCGGCGGCCTTCCGGAAACGGCTTCCAACATCCAACTGGCTTAGGTACCACCCTCCCCTTGTTGTGACCAGACGACAGACGTGCCACGAACCGGAATCCCCAAGCGTTCGCAAGCATGAATGATGTGCTGTTGCATGGCGGCGCTGGCCGCCGCGCTGTCATGCGCCTTGATGGCCCGCAAAATGGCCTCTTTCTCAATCAACGCCGCCTGTAACTCCTGCGGTCGCGCCAGCATGATGGCGCGGGCGTGACCAATGGCCTCGCTGGCCTGCTCCATCGACTGCTTGAACACTGGGTTGCGGCTAAATCCCACCAACTGCCGGTGGAACAAAATATCCGCCTCCACCACCGCAGCCATTTCGCCCGCAGCCAGCGCCTCACGCATATCCAGCAGCGTTAGCCGCAACTGCATCAGTTCTTCGGAAGTTATCGACTGCGCGACCAAGCCCACCACGAATGGCTCCAGCGCCAGACGCAGTTGAAACACGTCCTCCGGACGCACCGTCGGCGGCGCCAACGGCTCGCCTTGGGGATCGGTGCTAAGCACAAACACCCCCTTGCCGGGATGGGAGCGGACAAAACCCAAGGCCTCAAGCACCGAAATCGCCTCGCGCAGCGGTGGGCGGCTGATGCCAAACTGCTCTGCCAGATCGCGCTGCGACGGCAGCATCTCTCCAGGCAGCCAAATACCGCGCTTGATGGCATCAAGAATATTGCGGGCGGCGACATCGCCCAGTTTGGAAGAAGTGAACATGGCGGTCAGGCGATCAAAAACATGATTAGTCATAAACGGCAAACTACACTGGTCTAACTGGTATTACCAGTAAGACCAGTATTTTACCCGCTATCAAGCCGCGCCTCCGTCGCCCAAAACCGCCTCCGACCAAGCCAGTTGCGGCATAGCCGCCGGTGACATTTCCGCAACGCACCGGGCGACCGAACTCGCCATCGCCGAAGTTCTGGCGGGCCGCCGGCAATCGACTGGCCTGTGCAGCTTGTTGCCAAGCCTGCGCTCAGATGTCGATATGCTCGTCATTCGCCCCCGCGGCGCTAATGCTTAGATGCGCTCACGCGTGAAGGAACCACCCTAGCCAACCTCGATAGAACGATGAAAACGGCCAAACCAAAGGGAGTACCGGAGCGCCCTTTTCATTGCCATATCATTGGTACAGGCTCGCGGCAACAACGGATCGTCTATACCACGACATGCGCCCGCCATAGCGTCCGCGCACGTTTCATCCCGCAAACCGCGCGGTCGCGTCAGCGCCCGCCTGCCGATGGAGCAGCGCCATGCCCACCAGCCCCCTTCTTCGCCTGCTGCCTTTGCTGCCGCTGCTGGCCGCCTGCGCCAACGCTCCGGACACGCCATTCGCCGATTTCGACAACGCCGCCCGCAGCGTCACGCAAAGCTCCGCCGGTACTTTTGCGCGCATCCAGCAGAATGCGCGACTCAACGCGGTGCTTACCGCGCCCAACGCCCCGCTGCGCACGGATACCTTCCGCCCTCAAGCCGGCAACGGCGCCAGCTACGACCTCGGCCCCGCCCTGGCCCAGCTTCAGGCGACGCTGGACGCGCTGGAAAAATACGCCCGAACCCTGCGCAGTCTGGCCGGCGACCGGGAGGCCGAGTCCCGGGTCGACGCCGCCGCTCAGGACTTGGCCGACAGCGTTCAGGATCTCAAACTGCGCGGTGGCGACGAGACCGCCGCCAAGATTCTGGCCACAGCGGCCGACGCGCTCGGCCACCAACTCACAACGACCCAACGCAAGAACGCACTGCGCAACACCATGGCCACCGCCCAGCCCGGACTAGACCTCTTGGCCCTCAACAGCCACCGCGTCTTGAGCGCGCTACCCGGCTACCTGAGCGTGCTCAGGGACAGCCTGCTGCGTCACGCCAATTTCAGCCGACCGCCCTATGGCAGCTGGGAGCGCTACCAGTTTGACCTCTCCATCTCCGACCGGCTGCGTGAATTCGAGCAGATCGAAGCCGCGCTGCAGGCTAGCGACAAAGCGATTCAAGGCTTTCCCGATACCAACCGCCAGTTGCTGCAAAGCCTGGACACGCCCCAACCCAAACTGCAAGCGCTGCGCGACTTCGCCGCCGAGGCCAGGCGGCTGCGCAATTTTTATCGCGATCTGCCCGCTAAATAAAGGAGGCCGCATATGGACAACCACCAAGTCACCGAGCTTGCCAGCGGCCTGGCATCCCGCATCAACAATCTGGCCGTCGCCAGCCTGGGCGCGGACAGCCGCGCCTTACTGGCGCAACAGGATGAATTGGCCAACCAGACCCTGGCGCTGATCGCGCGGGATCTGAACGCCGACACCGACGACTTCCGCAACGCGATCGTCGCGCTGCAAGCGGCGACCGAGGCGGCCGATCACGCCGGGCGGCAGCTGCAACGCGTGGGCGACACCATCAAGCTGACCGCCAAGGCCATAAGCGCGGTGGCCAAGCTGCTGGCCTGAACGGCCAACGACGGGCGGCTACTCCCGCGCCGGGCGCGGCCGCGCGCGTCCGTCCGCCAGGCTGAACGCCAGCATCAGGCCGGCGCTGGTCAGCAGGCTGAAATAAATCGGCGTATTGGCGTCCAGACCGTCCCGCAGCATGAAGAACACCGCCGCGCTCAAACCGCCCAGCATGGCGCCCACCGCGCCGGCAGTCGTCGCCCGCGGCCAGCAGATCGCCGCCAACAACGGCACCAGCATACTGCCCACCAGCAGGTTGTAGGCCAGGGTCAGCGCCTGGATCACGTCATTCACCCGCATCGCCAGCAGCAGGACCAAGGCCCCGGCCAGCAAGGTGGCCGCCCGGTTGCGTCGCAAACCGGCGCCTCCTCCCGGCAACAAGTCCTCTGTCAAGGTGGTCGACGCGGCCAGCAAGGCGGCGCTGGCGGTGGACATCATCGCCGCCAGCGCCGCCGCGATCACCAAGCCGCGCACGCCGTCCGGCAACACCCCTTTGACGACGGCGGCGAAAGCGTTGTTAGGGTTCTCCAGCTCCGGCAGCACTACCCGCGCCGCCATGCCGATCAGCGCGCAGACCAAACCGTACAACAGGCAATACAGGCCGGCGGCGCTGCCGGCATAGCGCGCCACCTTGTCGTCGCGCGCGGTGAACACCCGCTGCCATACATCCTGACCGATGAGAATGCCGAAGAAATAGATCAGGAAATACGTCAGCACCGTGCCCCAGCCCAGGCCCTCGAAGCTGAACGCGGACGCCGGCAGCCGGACGGCCAGCTGCTCCCAGCCTCCTGCCCGCCACAGACAGATGGGCAGCAGCACCAGCATCAGGCCAACTGTCTTGATGACGAATTGCACGATGTCGGTCAAGGTCAGCGACCACATGCCGCCTATCGCCGAGTAAATCACCACCACGCCGCCACCGATGACGACGGCCAGCCAGAACGGCAGCTCGAACAGCACCTGCATCACCGTGCCTATCGCCAACACCGAAGTCACGCAGATCATCAGCGCGTACGACAACATCACCAGCGCGCTGGCCTTGCGCGCCAGCGGATGATAGCGGCGCTCCAGCACCTGGGTGACCGTGAAAACCCGCAAGCGCAGCAACGGCTTGGCCAGAAACAGATTGAGTACCACAATGCCGCTGCCCAGCGCCGCGCACAACCAAAAGCCGGAAATGCCGTAAACGTAGCCCAGCCGGACTGTGCCCACGGTGGAGGCGCCGCCCAGCACTGTCGCCGCCATCGTGCCCATATACATCACCGGCCCCAGATTGCGTCCCGCCACCAGGTACTGCTCCCGGTCGCTGGCCCGGCGCATGCCCAGCCAACCCAGCCACAACATGGCGCCGATATAGGCGGCCACCGTCAATAGATCCAGGCTCATCTCGTTCTCCTCTTAATTCTCGGAACCGCGACGCATTCTCCGGCGCTCGCGGGCATGGAATCATTGCGGCTTAGCGCGCCGGCGCAGGCAAGACGCACAACATTTCGAACAAGAGATTGGCGCCCAGCAAGGCGGTGTTGCCGCTGGCGTCATACGGCGGCGACACCTCGACCAGATCGCCGCCCACCAGATCCAGGCCCCGGCAGCCGCGCACGATTTCCAAGGCCTGCGCCGAACTCAGGCCCCCCACCTCCGGCGTGCCGGTGCCGGGCGCGAACGCCGGGTCGATGCCGTCGATATCGAAACTCAGATACGCCGGCGCCGCTCCCAGCTGCGCGCGCACCTCGGCCATCAACGGCGCCAGCGAGCGATGCCAGCATTGCTCCGCCGTCTCCACCCGAAAACCGCGCTGGCGCGACCAGTCGAAATCCGCCGCCCCGTAGCCGCTGCCGCGCAGACCGATCTGGACCACCCGCCCCTCGGCCAGCAGCCCCTCCTCCCAGGCGCGGCGGAAGGTGGTGCCGTGCGCGATCTTCTCGCCGAACATCTCGTCGTTGACGTCGGCGTGAGCGTCCACATGCACCAAGCCCAGCGGGCCATGCTTGCGCGCCAGCGCGCGCAGCGCCGGCAAGGTGACGGTGTGGTCTCCGCCCATGCCCAGCAAACGCACCGGGTGCCGCAGCGCCAGATCGTAGGCGGCCTCGATCCGCGCCACGCTGTCCGCCAGGTTATAGGGATTGGTGGCGACATCGCCGAGGTCCGCCACTTGCAGCCGTTCGAACGGCGCCGCGCCGCTGCCCAGGTTGTAGGGGCGCAGCAGCGCCGACTGGCTGCGGATTTCACGCGGGCCAAAGCGGGTGCCGCTGCGATTGGAGGTGCCGATATCCAGCGGCAGGCCGATGAAGGCGGCGTCCAGGCCGGCGGCGCTGTCGCGCAGAGGCAGGCGCATCATGCTGGCGACGCCGCCGAAACGCGGCATCGCATTGCCGCTCAGCGGTTGGTTGAGCAAAGGGGCGGACATAAGACCTCCTGCGTCTTGATGGATGGGATCACGCAGTCTATGCGGCCGCCTCTCCGGCTAACATCACCAAACGCCACGGTTTACATGGATGAAAATGAATGTATTAATCAACGGGTGCCCACTCATTGCGCCGCCGGCGCGGAGGCCCATGCTCAACACCTTAAGCAATATGGATTTGCGGCTGATCCGCGTGTTTCAGGCCGTGGTCGAGGCTGGCGGCGTCTCCGCCGCGCAGGGCACGCTGAACATCAGCCAGTCCACCATCAGCAATCAGCTGGCGGCGCTGGAAACTCGGCTGGGCTATAGGCTGTGCGAGCGCGGTCGCGGCGGCTTCGCGCTGACCGCCAAGGGCGAGCGCCTGCTGGCCGCCAGCCGGCAGCTGTCCGAATCGATGGAATTGTTCTGTCGGGAAGCCCGCCAGCTGGACCGGCAGTTGGTCGGGCAATTGCGCATCGGCGTGATCGGCCATACCGCCCTGGGCGCCAATGCGCGGCTGTCGGCGGCGATCCGGCGCTTTCGCGCGCGGCCGCAAGCGGTGGAGTTGATTCTGTCCATGTTGCCGCCGGGCGGCCTGGAGGAAGCGCTGCTGTCGGGCGGGATTCATCTGGGCATCGGCTATTGCTGGCATCGCGCGCCCCAACTGGAGTACCGGCCGCTATTCGTCGAACGGCAGCTGGCCTACTGCGGCCGCGACCATCCGCTGTTCCCGCAGGCCGGCGCGCTTGGCCCCGCCGAGCTGGCCGCCCACGACTGGGCCTGGCGCAGCTATCCGCTGCCGGACACCGGGCTGCCGGTGGCGGATTGGCGCATCAGCGCCCGCGCCGACAATATGGAGGCGATCGCCGCCCTGATTCTGTCCGGCCGTCATCTGGGCTTTTTGCCGGAACACTATGCCGCACCGCTGGCGGAGCGGGACTTGCTGCGAGCGCTGGACCCGGCGCGCTGGCGCTATCTGGCCGAATTCCAACTGGTCACCCGCAAACGCGGCCATCCCAATCCGACGCTGCAGGCCTTCGTCGACGACCTCGTCGCCGCCCACGGCGAGCCGCTTGCCGAGCGCCGAACATGAAAAATGCCGCCCCTGTTGCCAGGGGCGGCATTCCAAACTGTTCGCAGCTTTACGTCTAGCCCGTAACGCTTAGAACTTGTGTACGACGTTCAGACCGAAGGCCTTGATCTTGTCGGTGGACTGGCCATTGCTCTTCAGATAAGCGCTGTCAGCCTTGATTTCGCCGTACTGAGCGCCCACGGTGGTGCGCTTGGACAGGCTGTAATCAACGCCCAGCAGGAACTGCTTGTAGCCGCTGTCGTCTTGCTTCACGCCGTCAACTTTCATGTCGCGAGCTTGAGCATAGGTGAACTTGGGCATGAAGGCGCCGATCTGGTAGCCGGCGGTCAGCGCGTATTCTTGCGACTCATACTTGCTGCCATCAGTACCCAGGGCAGCATCAGCCAGGAAGTACTTCGGGGTAACAGTGGCGTCACCCTTGTCGTTGCGATAGCCCAGCGCCACGAAGATGTTGTTGGCGTTGTAGCCGGCTTCGATGCGGTGCTTGTTGTTGGCCTTGCTGCTCAGGTTCAGGCCGGCAACGATCGGGCTTTCGTGGATGTACTGATACTTGCCGAAGAAGCCGCTGTTCTCGTAGGACAGGCCCAGGTTGTAGGTTTCGCGATCGTTGTTTTGAGCAACGTTCGGGTTGGTGGAATCAACGATGAAACCACGCTTGTCTTCCTTGGTGCCGTACAGGAAGGCAGCCTTGAAGCCGGCGAATTCCGGGGTGTCGAAACGCACGGCGTTCTTAACATAGCCGTCGCCGCGGGTGAAGGCATTCAGTTGCAGCGCGTTGCTGCTGCTTTCCCACGGGTTAACTTGAGCCATGTCGGACTCGCCGTAGTTGGCCAGGTGACCCAGACGGAAGGTACCGAAGTTGGAGGACAGACCCACGAAGGATTCGCGGCTGGCGAAGGAACCGCTGCTTTCGCCGGTGCGGCTCTGGCCGTCGATGCCGAAGCCGGTTTCAACTTGCCAGATGGCTTTCAGGCCATTGCCCAGATCTTCATTGCCTTTGAAACCAATACGGGAACCCAGGTCGTCGATATTGGTTTGCTTGGTGCCCTTGCTGCTGTCGACGTATTCAACGCCGCCTTTGATGGTACCGAACACGGTTACGTCGGCGAAAGCGGCTGCCGGCAGAGTGGCAACCATCAGAGCGATCAGACTTTTTTTCATGATGTGGCTATCCTTCTTGTTTACTTAGGAAGTGAGCGAATACTAGTTGCTGTGTTTCACATTTGCAACTAGCCATGCAAACTTGTGGTCATTAAACAACAGTAGTGTCAAAAAAACAACATCAGACTTCAGGCAATCAGACTGGAACACTCAGGCGAAGTTTCACTATCAACTTGTTAAAATTCATTAACCACAAGCATTTGAGCAAAAAAATGCCCGCACGCGGCGGGCTGAAGATTGGATAGACTTGACTCGAATTCAAAGAAGCGAAAAAGAATCTGTATCAGTGAATTCTGACACTGATTGTAATCAATCACTTTGTAAATGTCCATTTACAATACGGCTTTAATGTAAATAGAGTGTGAACACATCGTAAATTTTGAGAATTCGGCGGATACAAAGCCACCTCCCGGCACTTTCCCCCATCATCTCCAGGCGAAAGGCCAAGAAAAAAGCCGCGCTAGCGCGGCTTGCCATAAGATCAACGCGTTTAATGTCCAGCAGGCAAACTCAATTGCACACACAAGCCGCCTTGCGGCCGGTTGTTCAGCTTGAGGTCGCCGCCGTGGTCGCGCGCAATCGCCCGCGCGATGGCCAGCCCCAGACCGCTGCCCCCGGTATGGCGCGCCCTGGAATCCTCCAAACGCACATAAGGCTCCATGACCCGTTCCAGGTCGGCTTCAGCGATACCCGGCCCCTGATCCTGAATACGCACCTCCACCCAGTCCTCCCGCTGCCGCAGGCTGACTTCAATCGCCGCGCCGCCATAGCGGCGAGCGTTCTCCAGCAGATTACCCAGACAGCGGCGCAAGGCGCCGACCTTGCCGGTCACCGGCGCCACCGGCTCGCTGTGCAGCTGGATGTCGGCGCCGAAGGCCTCCATATCCTCCACCACGCTTTCCAGCAAGGCGTTGAGATTAAACTTCACCACCTGCTCGCTGCCGCAACCGCCACGCAAATAGGTCAGCGAATCATTGATCAGTTGGTCCATTTCCAGCAGGTCGCGCTCGATCGCCTGTTTTTCCGACGATTCGGCCAAACCTTCCAGACGCAGGCGGATACGGGTGATGGGCAAGCGCAGATCGTGCGACACGCCGGCCAGCATCTGATTGCGGGTTTTCAGCAAGCGCTGCAACTCGGTCTGCATCCGGTTGAAGGTTCTGGCGGCTTCAGCCACCTCTTCGGAACCGGTTTCCGGCAAGGGCGCCTGATTAAGATTGCTGGCCAGACCCCGGGCCGCCTGCGCGAACAGACCCAGCGGTCGGATCAGCTGCCGCACCGCCCAGGCGCCCAGAATAGCGGCGGTCAAGGCCACCAGCAGCAGCCAGGCCAGGATGCGGATGGGCTGATCGGCCAGAGAAATGGGCCGCGAGGCGTTGAAGGTCAGCACCGTGCCGTCGCTCAGCCTGGCCTGCACCGTGGCCAGGTGGGTCTTGAACTCGGCCAGCGGGCCCAGCGCGGTCAACTCCTCACTGACAATGGAGCCGGCGACGCCGGCGTCCCGCGTGGGCGTGAAGTTTTTCATCCCAAGACCGCCCACCCTATCGATCAAGGCCGCGCGGCCGCCCGCCGACGAGTCCTGCTGCTTGGACAACACCTGCAGCTGATAAGGCTTGATCAGGTCGCGCTTGATCAATTGCTGAAACGAGCGGCCATGGCGGCTCAGCGTATTTTCTGGCTGCTCCCAAAACCGGTCCATGCGCACCAGCAGCGTGGGCTGGTTCAGGGCGGAAATCACCTGTTCCCGATATTTGCTTGGGCACTCGTCCAACAGATTGACGATGTCGGCGATGTGTTGCGCGGTGTATTGCACGCGCAAGGAATTGCTCAAGCGATCACGGTCGCTGAGAATGAAATAGATGCCCAAGGCGTTGGCCAACAGCAAGCCCCCCACCAAGGTCAGCAAAATCTGGCCATACAATGTGCGCGGCAACCACTTCATCTCAGCGCTTCCACCTCGCAGGCCAGCATATAGCCGCCGCTGCGTATGGTCTTGAGCAGCACGGGCTCGCGCGCGTCTTCTCCCAGCCGGCGGCGCACCCGCCCTATCATCACATCTACGGTGCGGTCGAACGGTCCGGCTTCTTTGCCGTTCATCGCCTCCATCAGTTGATCGCGCGACATCACGGCGTTGGCGTTTTCCGCCAAAGCCTGCAACAGCTTGAATTCGCCGCCGGACAGCGGAGTGACCACCCCGGCCTCGTCCAGCAGATGCTGGGCGTTCAGGTCCAGCATCCAGCCGGCGAAACGCAGCCGGCGCACGCTGGCCGCGTTCGCCGGCTGATCCGACACCCGGCGCAGAATGCTCTTGATCCGCGCCAGCAGCTCGCGCGGGCTGAACGGCTTGGTCAGATAATCGTCTGCCCCCATCTCCAGGCCGATGATGCGGTCCAGTTCGTCGCCGCGCGCGGTCAGCATCAGGATGGGCATGCAGGAGCGCTCGCGCAGATTGCGGCACAGGGTCAGGCCATCCTCGCCCGGCAACATCAGGTCCAGAATCAACATATTGTAGTTCTGCGCGGCAATCGCCTGATGCATGGCCTGGCCGTCGCCGACGGCGTCGACGGCGAAGCCCTGCTTGCCCAGGTAGTCGCGCAGCAGATCGCGCAGATCGGGGTCGTCATCCACCACCAGCAGTCTTGGCAAATCGACAGTCATAACAGCTCATCTCCATTGCGGCTTTGTTATTAGGATACCGCGCCCGCCCGCAGGGCTGAGGGAGAAATCGTGGGGAAATGAGAAAGGTTTACACAAGGTTTACAAAAACCGGCCACGCACATCTCGCGTGGCCGGCCTCTCTTTCTCCGCCGGAGCCATGCTCCGGCGCTGACTATGCGCCCGCCTCAATCGTTGGGATTCTGGTCGCGCGTCTTGTGCAGCGAATACAGCACGCCCGCCAGCAGCAAGCCCAGCGTCGCCGCCAAGGACCAAGCGGTGGGGATCTTGAAAGCCACCCAACCCACATCGTTGAAGAACACCAGGCCCACCTTGACGCCTATCATCACCAACACCAGCGATAAGGCGTACTTCAGATAATGGAAACGATGCACCATCGCCGCCAGCGCGAAGTACAGCGCGCGCAGGCCCAGGATCGCGAAGATGTTGGAGGTGTAAACCAGGAACGGATCCTGAGTGATGGCGAAAATGGCCGGAATGCTGTCTACCGCGAACACCAGATCGGCGCTCTCCACCATGATCAGCGCCAACAGCAGCGGCGTCGCCCACCAGCCACGGGCCAAGCCATGCGCCTCGCCGCGCACCAGAAACTGTTTGCCGTGCAAGTCCGGCGTCAGCCGCAGGTGGCCGCGCAGCCATTGATACATGCGGTTTTCCTGGATGGGCGCATGCTCGTCGTCGGAAAACAGCATCTTGATCCCGGTGGCGATCAGGAACAGGCCGAACAAAACCAGCACCCACTGGAACTGCGCCACCAGCGCCGCGCCCAGGCCTATCATCAAGGCCCGCATCACGATCACGCCGAGAATGCCCCAGAACAGCACCCGGTGCTGGTACAAGCGCGGCACCGCCAGGCTGGAGAAGATCAGCGACATCACGAAGACATTGTCCATGGACAGCGACTTCTCCACCACATAGCCGGTCAGATACTGCATGCCGGCGTCCGCGCCCTGATACCACCAGATCCAGCCGCCGAAGGCCAGACCGACGCCGATGTAGAAAGCCGACAGCATCAGGCTTTCCTTGACCCCGATCTCCTTTTCCTCTTTGTGCAGCACGCCCAGATCGAAAGCCAGCAGGGCCAGCACGATGGCCATGAACATCAGCCAAACCCACAAGGGATAGCCGGCAAAGCCGGCGCTCAACCATTCCATAAGCATTCCTTTCGACAATAGAAAGGCCCCGGGCCGAGCGAACCGCCCCGGGGCCTGAACTCACAAACGCCGCCCCCGCTAACGCGGAGGCGGATCAAAGCTTAACGACCGTGCTCCAGCGCGCCGATGCGCTCCTCGATGCTGGGATGGCTGGAGAACAGCGCCATCAGGCCGCCGCGCCCGCCGGAGATGCCGGAGGCCGCCATGTTCTGCGGCAGGTCGCCGGCGGCGACACCGCCGAGACGGCGCAAGGCGTTGACCATGGGACGCGCGCCACCCAGCAGCGTGGCGGCGCCGGCATCGGCGCGGAATTCGCGCTGACGCGAGAAATACATCACGATGGCGGAGGCCAGGATGCCGAACACGATCTCACAGACGATCACAGTGACCATATAGCCAATGCCCGGGCCGCTGGATTCTTCGTCGTTGCGGCGCAAAAAGTTGTCCACCAGATAGCCGACCACGCGCGCCAGGAAGAACACGAAAGTGTTGACCACGCCCTGGATCAGCGTCAGCGTCACCATGTCGCCGTTCTGGATGTGGGCAACTTCGTGCGCCAGCACCGCTTCCACTTCTTCTTCCGTCATCGAGGCCAGCAGACCGGTGGACACCGCCACCAGCGAGTTGGATTTGCTCGGGCCGGTGGCGAAGGCGTTGGGCTCGCCCTCGTACACCGCCACTTCCGGCATCGGCAGATTGGCGCGGCTGGCCAGCTTTTGCACGGTGTGCACCAGCCAGCGTTCGGTATCGTTGCTGGGCGTTTCAATCACGCGCGCACCGGTGCTCCATTTGGCCATGGTCTTGGACAGCATCAGCGAGATGAAGGCGCCGCCAAAGCCCATCACCGCGGCGAAGCCCAGCAGCGTGCCCAGGTTCAGGCCGTTGCCCGTCATGTAGCGGTTCAGCCCCAACAAGCTGGCCACAATGCTCAGCACCACCATCACGGCGATGTTGGTGGCGATTAATAGGATGACTCGTTTCATGGTGTTGGCCTTTGCGTTGAATTCGACGGCATTCCGCGGAACGCTCGACAAAGTGCATTCTAGACGCTGCGTTCCTCGGAAAAAATCAAATATAATCAGAAAATACATCAAGTTTTTTCGAACCATTATGTCCGAACGGATCAACTTCAAGCATCTGCATTACTTTTGGGCGGTCGCCCACGCCGGCGGCGTCACCCGCGCGGCGGAACAACTGGGCGTCAGCGCTCAAACCGTCAGCGGCCAGATTTCGCGACTGGAGCAGAGCCTGGAGCGAACCTTGTTCCGACAACAGGGACGCCAGCTGGTTCTGACCGAAGCCGGCCATGTGGCGCTGCGCTACGCCGACCAGATCTTCATGCTGGGCGAGGAATTGCAGGAAACGCTGGAAGACGCCCAGCTGGACAAGACCATCCGCCTGGCGGCTGGCATTTCGGATGTGCTGCCCAAGGCCATCGCGCTCAAGCTGTTGGAACCGGCGCTGCGGCTGGACGCCAAGGTCAGGCTGCAATGCGGCGAAGGCGATTTCGACGAATTGCTGGCCGACTTGACCCGCCACCGGCTGGACGTGGTATTGGCGGACCGGCCGATGGCGGCCGGCGGATCGCAGCCCTTTCAATCCTGGCTGCTGATGCGCTGCCCGGTAAAGATCGCCGGCGCGGCGGAATTGTGGCGGCGCTACGCCGAGGGATTCCCCGCCAGCCTGAACCAAGCGCCGATGTTGCTGCCCAGCCGCCACCATGTGCTGCGCAGCCAGTTGGACCAGTGGTTTGAAGAACGCAGGATCAAGCCGGACATCGTGGCGGAGTTCGACGACGGCGCCTTGCTGGACGCCTTCGGCCGCCAGGGCTTCGGCCTGTTTCCCAGCACGGCGCCCAGCGGCGGGGACGCGAACGCGCCGCAGGCGCTGGGCGAGGTCGACGGCGTCTGGGAACATTATTACGCCATCGCCAACCGCCGCCGGCTACAGCATCCAGGCGTCCAGGCCATGTTGCAAGCCGCCATCGACGCCGCGCTCTGAAAACAAAAAACCCCGGACAAGTCCGGGGTTTGGCGACGCGCGGCGAACTCACTCGCCCAGATAGGCGTTGCGCACGCGTTCGTCGTTGAGCAGGTCCTTGGCCGGGCCGCTCATGGTGATGCGGCCGCTTTCCATCACGTAGCCGCGCTGCGACACTTCCAGCGCCAGCTTGGCGTTTTGCTCCACCAACAGCATGGTCACGCCCTCCTTAGCCACCATCTGAATGATCTCGAAGATCTTCTCCACGATGATGGGAGCCAGGCCCATGGACGGTTCGTCCAGCAGCAGCAGCTTGGGCTTGGACAGCATCGCGCGGCCCATGGCCACCATCTGCTGCTCACCACCGGACAAAGTGCCGGCAAGCTGTTTCTGCCGCTCCTTCAAGCGCGGGAACAGCTCGTACACCCGCTCGGCCTCGCTCAGGATCGCGGCCTTGTCGTCGCGATAGTAAGCGCCCATCAGCAGGTTCTCTTCCACCGTCAGCTTGGCGAACACCCCGCGGCCCTCCGGCACCATGGCCAGGCCGTGGCGCACGAAGTTGTGCGGCGCGATGGTGGAGATATCTTTGCCGTCGTAGTGAATGCTGCCGCCGGATTTTTTCACCATGCCCACCAGGGTTTTCAGCGTGGTGGTCTTGCCGGCGCCGTTGGCGCCGATCAGGGTCACCAACTCGCCCTGCTCGATGTGAAAATCGAC
The DNA here is from genome assembly GCF_011602385.1 of Chromobacterium fluminis. Lineage (NCBI taxonomy): Bacteria > Pseudomonadati > Pseudomonadota > Betaproteobacteria > Neisseriales > Chromobacteriaceae > Chromobacterium > Chromobacterium fluminis. Next base: position 82,540 of record NZ_JAAOMA010000015.1, read on the forward strand.
GCCCTTGACCGCCTGAATGCCGCCATAGGCCACTTGCAGGTCTTTGACTTCCAAAATGCTCATGCGTGTGCCGCTCCCAGGTAGGCCTCAATCACTTTCGGGTTCTTGCGCACCTCTTCGGGAACGCCTTCGGCAATCTTCTTGCCGTAGTCCAGCACCGCGATGCGGTCGCACAAGCCCATCATCAGTTTGACGTCGTGCTCGATCAGCAGCACCGTCACGCCTCCGGCGCGGATTTTGGACATCAGAGTCTTCAGTTCCTCGGTCTCGCGCGGGTTCATGCCGGCGGCCGGCTCGTCCAGCGCCAGCAGCTTGGGCTCGGTGGCCAGCGCGCGCGCGATTTCCAGTCGGCGCTGATGGCCGTAGGACAGGTTGCGGGCGCGCTCATGGGCCACATCGGCGATGCCCACGTATTCCAGCAATTCCCAGGCCTTGTCGGTGATCGCCTTTTCTTCAGCCATGGTGCGTCTGTCGCGCAGCACCGCGCCCAAGGCGCCGGCCTTGGAGCGAATGTGACGCCCCACCATCACGTTTTCCAAGGCCGTCATTTCGGCGAACAGACGGATGTTCTGAAAGGTGCGGGCGATGCCGGCGGCCACCACCACGTGCGGCTTCTGTTGGAACAGATTGTGGCCATCGAACTCGAACGCGCCTTCGTCCGGCACGTACAAGCCGGTCAACACGTTGAACAGCGTGGTCTTGCCCGCGCCGTTGGGGCCGATCAGGCCGTAAATCTCGCCCTTGTTGATGGTCAGCGCCACGTTGTTGAGCGCGTGCAGGCCGCCAAAGCGTTTATGGATGCCTTCTATCTTCAGCAAAACTTCAGCCATGGCTCAACCTTTCTGCCCTGCGGCTTCTCTATCGTCACGGAACTCGGCTTTACGGCGCTTGGACGGCCACATGCCCTCCGGCCGCACCAGCATCATCACCACCATCGCCAAGCCGAACAACAGCATGCGGGCGTTTTCCGGATCGATCAGCATTTTGCCGAAGGTTTTCATCTGCAGCGGGCCTATCACTTCGCGCAGGATCTCCGGCGCGATGGTCAGCACCACGGCGCCGAGAATCACGCCCGGGATGTGACCCATGCCGCCCAGCACGATCATCGCCAGAATCATGATGGATTCCAGCAGGCTGAACGATTCCGGCGACACGAAGCCCTGGAAGGACGCGAACAGGCCGCCGGCCACGCCGCCGGACAAGGCGCCCAAGGCGAAGGCCAGCAACTTGATGTTGCGGATGTTGATGCCCATCGCCGCGGCGGCGATGTCGTCTTCGCGCAGGGCCACCCAGGCGCGGCCGATGCGCGAATGCTGCAGGCGCCAGGCCATGATCACCACGCCCACGGTCAACACCAGGAACAGGTAGTAGTACAGATAGACGCTGTGGAAGCTGAGTCCGAACAACTCCATGGTATCGCCCAGCGACACGCCGCCTACCTTGATCGGATCGATCAGGTTGATGCCCTGCGGGCCGTTGGTGATGTTGATCGGGGTGTTCAGGTTGTTCATGAAGATGCGCACGATCTCCCCGAAACCCAGCGTCACGATGGCCAGATAGTCGCCCTTGAGCCGCAATACCGGCGTGCCCAGCAAGATGCCGCAGAACGCCGCCACCACCGCGCCCAGCGGGATGCTGATGTAGAACGGCAGATGCAGGCCGAAATGCGGCGAGCCCAACAAGGCGAAGGTATAGGCGCCCACCGCGTAGAAGGCGATGAAGCCCAGATCAAGCAAGCCGGCAAAACCCACCACGATGTTCAGGCCCAGCGCCAGCATCACATAAAGCAAGGCGAAGTCGACGATGCGGACCCAGGAATTGCCCAGCAAGCCGCCCACCAGAAAAGGCAGCACCGCCAGCGCAACCGCGGACAGCACGAACAGGCCGACCTTCTTGCCGGTGTCCATCTTATTGATATTGAGTGCCATGGTCATGATATGTCTGCTCCGTGATCAGGCGCGATCGGCCATCTTTTCGCCCAGCAAGCCGGACGGACGGAAAATCAGCACCAGGATCAGCACCATGAAGGCGATGATGTCCTGATAGTTGGACCCGAGGAAACCGCCGGTCAGCGTGCCGATATAACCGGCGCCCAGGCTTTCAATGATGCCCAGCAGCAAGCCGCCGGCCACCGCGCCACCCAGATTGCCGATGCCGCCCAGCACCGCGGCGGTGAAGGCCTTCAGACCAATCATGAAGCCCATATAGTAATGAGCCTGCTCGTAGTTGGTGGCGACCATCACGCCGGCCACTGCGCCCAGCCCGGAGCCGATGACGAAGGTGGCGGAAATGATGGTGTTGACGTTGACGCCCATCAGGCCGGCCACCGCCGGGTTCTGGCTGGTGGCGCGCATGGCGCGGCCCAGCTTGGTGCGTTCCACCATCAACAGCAGGCCGGCCATGATCACCAGGCACAGCGCGATGATGGTGATCTGCAGCTTGGTGATGCTGGCGCCGAAAAAGGACACCACGTCATGGTCGAGGATTTGCGGAAACGGAATGTAGTTGCGGCCCCAGATCAGGATGGCCACCTGCTGCAGCACGATGGACAGGCCGATCGCGGTGATTAGCGGCGCCAGTCTTTGCTTGCCGCGCAGCGGGCGGTAAGCGATGCGCTCTACGGTGAAGCCCAGCAGCATGCAGGCAGCAATCGCCACCAGCAGACCGATCAGCACCAGGGCGGGACCGGGCAGGCCGGAACCGGACAAGGCATTGACGACGGAGATGGTGACCATGGCGCCGAACATCACCACTTCGCCGTGAGCGAAGTTGATGAGCCCCATGATCCCGTACACCATGGTGTAGCCCAATGCGATCAACGCATAAATGCTACCCAGAACGAGACCGTTCAGGATTTGTTGCAGAAAAATGTCCACGTTGGGAGATCTCCTTTGTATTGACGACCGGCAGCTTGCGGGGCTTTCCCTCTTATTGGCCGCTGCCTGTTCTTGAGTGCCCGGACGAGCCTTGATTATTTGGATTCTGTCAGACAGGCGAACGGATTATGTAGGTGGATTCGAGCGACTGTCAATCTTAAAGATTGGTTAAAACGGCACCAAATCAAGCTCATTTAAAAACAATATAACACATTGTTTTTCATGTGTTTTTTTGAAAAACAAGACGAAACCGGCCAAAGAAATTTTGAATTTCTCTGGATAAAGACAAACCCTAAGCCAGCAGGTTGTTTTTCAGATTTTGATCATGCTTCTGCGCAAAATATGTTCGCTTTCGAAAAGACACCCATCAAAGAATTCGCATTACAACATTCGATCGCTTTCGTGATTCGAATGGATACAATCTCCCAAAAAGACGCCCGACGCAGACAAAAATTGCACAGCGCGACGCATCGTACATCAAGCAAAAACGAGACCATCGCATTCAGCGCCCATCCGACATTCCTCGCTGAACACATTTATGGCTAAAACATAGCCCATCCGACCCATCTTGGCTGCAACTTGTCTTATAGAACGGCCAACACACGCCCCGGTGCGGCGGCGCGCCTTCGATACGCAACCGACTTCCATGCGGCCGCGTCGTCGCGCCGGAGATTGCGGCAGACTGCGTGGACGGTATGGCGAACGCTCCGGTCTCGGCGCCAATTAGATCGAAACAAGCAACAATTTAGTGCGATTTAGATGGTTTATTCCCATTAAGCGCGCGTTTTATAGTGAGCGTCGCCATCCACCACTCACTGCCCGCGATAGATGTCGGGCCATATGGAGAATGAATCGATGCCCCGTCAAATCCTGATCGCCGGCGCCTTGACCCTGGCGGCAACGGCCGCCTTCGCCGCCGAACCGCTGAAACTGTCCATCTACAACGCTGACGGCAATAGCTTCAACGTCAGCTCGGTGCTGGTTAGCGGCGAAAAAGACGCCATCCTGATCGACACCGGCTTCACCCGCGCCGACGCCCACCGCATCGCCGCCAAGGTGCTGGACAGCGGCAAGCGGCTGAAAACCATTTATATCAGCCAAGCCGATCCCGACTACTACTTCGGCGCCGCCGAACTGAAGAAAATCTTCCCGCAGGCCCAAGTGCTCAGCAACGGTCCGACCCTGGCCAAGATCAAGGCCAATATCCAGGGCAAGATCGCCTATTGGGGCCCGAAAATGGGCGCGAACGCGCCAAGCGCTGCGCTGCTGCCCGATGAACTGGAAGACAAACGCCTGGAACTGGAAGGCAAGGCGCTGGAAATCAAGGGCACGCGCGGCGTACTGGCCCACCGCGGCTATGTGTGGATTCCATCCATCCGCGCGATTGTCGGCAATGTCGGCGTCACCGCTCCCAGCATGCACGTCTGGACCGCGGACACCCAGAGCCGCACCGAACGCCAGGCCTGGATCAAGCAGCTGGATGAAATGGAAGCCCTGCAACCGGCGATCGTTGTACCCGGTCACATGCAAGCTGGCGATAAAACCGATCTGAGCGCCGTGCGCTTCACCCGCCAATACCTGCAGCGCTTCGAATTGAATCTGGCCAAGTCGGCCGATAGCGCCCAGTTGATCCAGGCGATGAAGCAAGCCTTCCCGCAAGCGGGTGAAGACATGTCGCTGGAGATCGGCGCCAAGGTCAATAAGGGCGAAATGAAATGGTAAGCGCCTCCACGATCCGGCTGCACTACTTTTACGATCCGCTGTGCGGCTGGTGCTACGGCGCTTCGCCGCTGCTGCTGGCGGCCGCGGCGCGGCCGGAAGTCGAACTGGCGCTGCACGGCGGCGGCATGCTGAGCGCGCCGCACAACCGCCGCGTGAACCTGGAGTGGCGCGGCTATGTGATGCCGCACGATCACCGCATCGCCGCCCTTAGCGGCCAGCCCTTCGGCGACGCCTACTTCGACGGCTTGCTGCGCAGCGACGCGCGCTTGGACTCGACGCCGCCCATCGCCGCCGTCCTGACCGCCCCGGAACTGGGCATCTCGCCACAAACCATGCTGGCCCGCGTACAAGCCGCTCATTATCTGCACGGCCTGGAGATTGCCAATGTCGCCGTGCTCACCCAACTAGCAGCCGAATTGGGCGTGTCCGCCGACCGCTTCGCCGACGCCTACGCCGGCGGTCTGGCGCGCAGTGTAGAGCATATAGACCACAGCCGCCGGCTGATGACCCGCCTGGGCTTGCGCGGCTTCCCGTCCGCGGCGCTGGAAGTGGACGGCCGCTTCCAAGCCCTGGATCTGGGCTCCTATCTGGGCAAGCCGGACATGTTCAGCCAGCACCTGGCGCAACTCGGCGCCGCCACCCTCTCAGGCTCGGCCGAGCTGCCGCCGATGTGCGGACTGGACGGCTGCTAAGCACCTGTTCAAAACCGCGCGCAGGGACGCGATCAGGTGAAAGCAAGCGCTGAAAAAGCGGCCTTGCTCATGGGACGCATGAGCATTCCGAATGCGGCGCACACCGAGTCGCGCTCTAGGCCGCGCAGCCTACCGTGAACGGCTTCCAAGGCCCCGCCCCCCGCCCTCCCCGCCAACGGCGGCCACGTCTGGACATGGCCGCCGTTCGTCTTCTCCGCCCGCGCGGCGCTTGATGACAAACAAATTCACGGGCGCTACAGTATTCGGACACATCAAAACAAATTCACTGTCTACAGCCATTGGCTGAAATAAGGGAAACGCGTCCGGATGAAAACCTTAGGCCCCCCACTATCCTTCGCCCTGCTCGCGCTCAGTGCCGCGGCAAGCGCCGCTCAAGACCCGTATCTATGGCTGGAGGAGATTCAAGGCAAAGAAGCGCTGGCCTGGGTTGGCCAGCAAAACGCGAGCACGCGCCAGGACCTCGGCCGGCAAGCCGACTATCCGACGCTACGCCGCGAACTGCTGACCATCCTGGACTCCAACGACCGCATCCCCTCCGTGGAGAAGATAGGCGGGCTCTACTACAACTTCTGGCGCGACAAAGACCACCCGCGCGGGCTGTGGCGACGCGCCACGCTGGACGAATACCGCAAGGCCGCGCCGCAATGGGAAACGGTGCTGGATCTGGATGGTCTGGCCAAAGACGAAGGGGAAAACTGGGTCTGGCAAGGAGCCGACTGCCTGCGCCCCAATCAAGAGCGCTGCCTACTGCGCCTGAGCCGCGGCGGCGGCGACGCCGCGGTGGTGCGCGAATTCGATCCGGCCGCCAAAGCCTTCGTCAAGGATGGCTTCCAGTTGCCGGAAGCCAAGAGCGAAGTCAGCTGGCAGGACCATGACTCCCTTTATGTAATGAGCGACTTCGGCCCTGGATCGCTGACTGACTCCGGCTACCCCCGCGTCGTCAAAACCTGGCGCCGTGGCCAGCCGCTGGCCCAGGCGCAAACCGTGTTCGAAGGCCGGCAAGCCGACGTCGCCGTGCACGCGGCCAGGATTGACGCCCAAGGCCGCCGCTACGACGTGATCACGCGCGCGCCCACCTTCTTCACCACGGAAACGCGCCTGCTGGTCGCCGGAGAATGGCGACGACTGGACAAGCCCGATCATGTCGGCGTCGACTTTTTCGACAACTGGCTGTTGCTGACGCCCAAGCAGGACTGGAAAATCGGCGCAAAAACCTGGCGAGGCGGCTCCCTGCTGGCCATCGATGTCGAAGCCTACCTGGCCGGGGCGCGTGACTTCACCCCTTTGTTCGAGCCCAGCGCCACCGTCTCGCTAGCGGAACAGACGTCCACCCGCGACAGCCTGCTGCTGACCACGCTGGACAATGTCGGCAGCCGCTTGTGGGAATGGAAGGTCGTGGCCGGTCAATGGCAATCCCGCACCGTGGATACCCCGAACTTCGGCAGCATCAGCGTGCGCGCGGTCGACCCTGATCGGGACAATCGCTACTTCTACAGCTTCACCGACTTTCTAACGCCGCCGACGCTGGCGCTGGCCGAGGCCGGCAGCGATCAACGCCAGACGCTGAAACAGCAACCCGGCTTTTTCGACGCCAGCCCTTACCGCATCCAGCAGTGGTTCGCCGCCTCTCGCGACGGCACTCGGGTGCCCTACTTCCTGGTCAGCCGCAAAGACGTCAAGCTGGACGGCGCCAACCCCACGCTCTTGTACGGCTACGGCGGTTTCGAAGTGTCGCTGACCCCGCGCTACAACGGCGCGCTGGGCAAAGCCTGGCTGGATCGCGGCGGCGTCTACGCGCTGGCCAATATCCGCGGAGGCGGCGAATACGGCCCGGCCTGGCACGAGGCGGCGCGCAAGCACTTGCGCCAGAACGCCTACGACGACTTCGCCGCCATCGCCGAGGACCTGGCAAAGCGCGGCGTGGCCGATGCCCGCCATCTGGGCATCAAAGGGGGCAGCAACGGCGGCCTGCTAATGGGGGTGATGCTCACCCAGCGCCCGGAGCTGTTCAACGCCGTGGTCTGCCAGGTGCCGCTGCTGGACATGCGCCGCTTCAACCGCTTGCTGGCCGGGGCCAGCTGGATGGACGAGTACGGCAACCCGGACCTGCCGGAAGACTGGGCCTATATCCGTCGTTATTCGCCCTATCAGAACCTGAAGCCAGACGCGCGCTACCCGGCTACCCTATTCATGACCTCGACGCTGGATGACCGGGTCCACCCCGGCCATGCCCGCAAGATGTTCGCGGCCATGCAGGCGATGGGCGCCCCGGTGCAGTATTTCGAACGCACCGAAGGCGGGCACGGCGCCGCCGCCAACCACCAACAAGAGGCCGATATCGCGGCGATGGAATACGCCTTCCTGTTGCGCCAACTGCGCTGACTCGCCCCGCCCGACAGGAGACGCGCCAACGATGCAATCCCTGGTTGAACGTTATAGCGCCGCCTACAGGCAATTCGGCATCGTCGGCATGCTGACGCAGCTCAGTCCGGATGTGGAGTTCAAGAATTACGCCAACAGCAAACGTCAGCCGGCGCCCGCATCCATTACCAGACCCTTTTGGCTCAGGTTCTGCCTACCGGCGGCAAGGCAGGGGACACGCTGGAATTGAGCGGACGCTCGGAGTTTCGCTTCGACAACGGCAAGATCAGCTATCTCGCAGGCGACAACTGATGCCGCGCGAGCAGGGCATCAAAACAAACCGCCTGCGGCCGAAACGGCGACAGGCGGTTTTGCATGGGATGCGCGATGTTCAATCATCGCTGGACTCGACCCAACTGGGGCTGCGCTTGGCGATGAAGGCGTTGACGCCCTCGATCTGCTCCGCGCCACCTATCAGCTGACGCACCGCGGCGCGCTCGCGCTCCAGATGCTGGGCCAGCGTCAGGTTGCCGCTCTCCTCGATCAGACGACGCGCCGCGGCCACCGCGCCCGGCGCTTGGTTCGCCACCTTGTTGGCCAGGCTGATCGCCACGATCTTGGCGAAGCCCTGATCCACCACCTCCTCGATCAGCCCTATGGTCAGGGCCTTCTCAGCCGTCACCACTTCGCCGCCCAAAATAATGCGCTTGGCCCAGGAGACACCCACCTTGTCCGCCAGCGTCTTGGTGCCGCCCGCCGCCGGAATGATGCCCACTTTGGCCTCCGGCAGCCCGAGCTTGGCTCCGCGCTCGGCCACCATGTAATCACAGCCCAACGCCAGTTCCAAACCACCGCCCAAAGCGTAGCCGTTGATCGCAGCCACGGTGACGCCGTGGTATTGCTGCAAACTGCGCAAAGCGCCGGCGAAGGCGTCGAATACCTTGTCGGCCTCGGCCGCATCGCCGGACGCGAACTGCTTCAAATCGGCGCCGGCGGAAAAAAACGCGTCGCCCGCCCCGGTCAGCACCACCGAACGCACAGCCGGATCCGCATCCAGCGACCGCATCGTCGTAGCCAGCTCATTCAGGCTCTCCGTGGTCAGCAGATTTGCCGGCGCGTTTTTGAGAGTCACGATCGCTGACTGGCCCAGCCGCTCAAGTGTCAGATACTTGGCCATATTTTCCTCACTCTATCCCCATGGATTACATCGCTTATGCATATGTTTTGACCAGGTCGAGCGCCTGGATCCTCAGCGGGGGACCCATTGCGCATAGGTCCGAAGCCAAAGCAGCATTCTCATTGCAAACTGACCTTTTGACCAGTAGTCGACCTGCAAGACCATCATTTTTTTTATAACTTTCTTTAAGGAGATGCCAAGTAAAATTTTGATAAAGGCAATAAATGCCAAAAGCAAATATGACTACCGCGCGCGCAAGCCAGGGACGCCACTCTGTTACCATAGAGCTTTCTGAGACAGGTTGCGGCATGATTGAAACGAGCGAGTGGATATTGTTTCTGGCGGGCTTGCTGGGCGGCGGCCACTGCATGGGCATGTGCGGCGGCATCGTCGCCGCTCTGACACTGAATCTGCCCCCCGAAACCGGCCGCTGGCGCATCATGCTGGCCTACAACCTGGGGCGCATCGGCAGCTACGCGCTGATAGGCGCGCTGCTGGGCGGCCTGGCCGCCACCAGCCTCGCCCTGCTTAACATCCGCGGCCTTCAACTGGCGTTGGCGCTGTTGGCCAACCTGATGCTGGTGGCCATGGGCCTCTACCTGGCCGGCTTGTCTGGAGCGGTCAATCTGATCGAGCGCTTGGGCGTGCCGATATGGCGACGCTTGCAGCCGCTGCTGGGGCGCCTGCTGCCGGTCCGCTCGCCGCAATCCGCCTTGCTGGCCGGCATGGTCTGGGGCTGGCTGCCCTGTGGCCTGGTTTACAGCGCCTCGCTGTCGGCGCTGGCCACCGGCAGCGCGTCCGGCGGCGCGCTGGCCATGCTGGCCTTCGGCCTCGGCACCTTGCCCAATCTCTTGCTGATGGGCGCCTTCGCCGACAGCCTGCGCCGCTGGATGCAACAACGACCAGTCCGCCTAACGGCGGGACTGGTCGTTGCTGGCATCGGCGCCTGGCAATTGCTGCGAGCGCTTATTTAAACGACTTCAGAATGGTGTCCACGTTGTAGCGGAACATCGCCAGATAGCTGGGCGCGGGGCCGGACGGACCTGACAGCGCGTCGGCATACAGCTTGCCGCCTATCGTCACCTTGGCCTCGCGCGACAACTGCTCCAACAGACGCTTATCGGTCATGTTCTCCATGAACACCGCCGACACTTTCTCCTGCCGCACCTGGCGTACCAGACGCGCCACCGCCTTGGCCGACGCCTCGGACTCGGTGCTCACTCCCTGAATGGCCAGCACTTGCAGTTGGTAACGCTCGCCCAGATAAGCAAAGGCGTCGTGCGAAGTCAGCATCTTGCGCTTGGCTGCCGGCACGGCGGCGAAGGCCTTGGCCGCCCAGGCGTCCATCTCCTTCACCTTGGCCGCGTAGTCGGCGGCACGGCGAGCGTATTCCTGCTTGCCGGCCGGATCCGCCTGGCTCAGGCCGGCTTCGATGTTGCGGATGTAAGTCAGCACGCGCTTGGGATCGTGCCAAGCATGCGGATCGATGGCTCCGTGGTCATGCCCGGCATGGCCGTGATCATGTCCATGGTGATCCTCGTCCTCCGCTTCGCGGGTCTTGATGCCCTTGCCCGCTTCCACTTGCACGCCTTTGAAATGAGCGGCCTTGCTCAGCCGCACCATCCAGCCCTCCATGCCCAGACCGTTGGTGACCAGCAGCTTGGCGCCGGCCACTTTCTTGACGTCGGCCGGCGACGGCTGGAACACGTGGGCGTCCTGGTCCGGTCCCACCAGCGAGGATACGTCGACGCGATCGCCGCCGATCTCCCGCGTCATATCGGCCATGATGCTGAAGCTGGCGACCACCGGCAGCTTGGCCCAGACGGTCAAGGGCAAGCCCAGCAACAACAGGGCCATGATTGATTTCTTCATCGGCGACTTCCTTATAAGGGTTCAGGATTCCAGATGCCGGGCGCGGATGTAGCGCGGCAAAGCCCCGCCCACCGGCGCCAACAGCAACGACAGCAGATAGACCAGGCCCGCCAGCAGAATGATGGCCGGCCCGGAGGGCAGTTCGAAATGGTAGGACAGCAAGAGGCCGCCCAAGCCCGCCAGGAAGGCGATGGCCACCGACAAGCCAAGCAAGGCTTCGATGCGCTCGGTCCACAAGCGGGCGGTGATCGCCGGCAGCATCATCAGGCCCACCGCCATCAAGGTGCCCAGCGCCTGGAAACCGGCCACCAGGTTCAGCACCACCAGCATCAGGAACAACATGTGCCACAAGCCACCACGCGCGCCCACGGCGCGCAAATAGACCGGATCCAGGCTTTCCAGCAGCAGGGGGCGGTAGATCAAGGCCAGCGCCAACAAGGTGAAGGATGCAACGCCGGCCACCAGGAACAGGGCCGCGTCGTCCACCGCCAGCACAGAGCCGAACAAGATGTGCATCAAGTCCACATTGCTGCCCCCTCGCGACACCAGCAATACGCCGATGGATAAGGACAGCAGGTAGAAGGCGGCGAAGCTGGCGTCTTCCTTGATGCTGGTAAAACGCGTGGCCAGACCGGCCAGCAGCGCCACCAGCACGCCGGCGAAGAAACCGCCCACGCTCATCGCCGGCAGGCTGAGGCCCGCCATCATGAAGCCCACCGCGGCGCCGGGCAGCACGGCGTGGCTCATCGCGTCGCCCATCAGGCTCATGCGCCGCATCACCAGAAACAGGCCGATCGGGCCGCTGCCCAAGGCCAGGGCCAGGCAACCGATCAGCGCCCGGCGCATGAAGGCGAACTCGGCGAACGGCGCCACCAGTAAATCGTATAAGTGCAACATCAGGCTTGCGCTCCATCCACTTCGCAGACCGCAGCCTGGGATTGCCAATGCGCGGCGGTGTCCACCGCGCGTTTCAGATTGGCGTCGCACAGCACCTCGGCGGTATCGCCCCAGGCCACCACTTCGCGCGCCAGCAACAAGGTGTGCGGAAAATAGGCCCGCACCTGCTCGTAATCGTGCAGCACCGCCACCACGGTACGGCCCTCTTCCCGCCAATGGCGCACCAGCTCCAGCAGATCGTAGGTGGTCTTGGCGTCCACCGCGTTAAACGGTTCGTCCAGCAAGATCAGGCGGGCGTCCTGCACCAGGATGCGGGCGAACAACACGCGCTGAAACTGGCCGCTGGACAGCGCCGAGATCGGCCGCAGCGCGAAGTCGGCCAGGCCCACCTGCTCCAAGGCCAGCAAGGCCTGATCGCGGCCGCGACGGCTAACGCCACCGAACACGCCGGTGTCGTGCCACAAGCCGGTGCACACCAGATCCAGCACGCTGACCGGCAAGGAGCGGTCGATCTCGGACTGCTGAGGCAGATAGGCGATGTCCCGGCGCCGGAAGCCGCCCAGCTGCACCGAGCCGGAGTCCGGCTTCAAAGCGCCTATCATGGCCTTGAGCAAGGTGCTCTTGCCGGCGCCGTTTGGTCCGAAAATCGCGGTAGCGTCCCCAGCGACGAAACTGCCGCTGACATGGTGCACCGCCGGATGGCGCTGATAAGAGACGGTCAGGTTCCGCAGACTGACGCTCATGCCGCCTCCCTCAAAGCCCAGATCACCAGGACCCACAAGACCGCCAGCGCGGCGCTGGCCAGCCCCAGCCGTTGCCAGGCCGACATCGCCAGAAGACTGAACGGCGCCTTGAAGTTGGCCGGCGTCAGATGCCGATGCGCATGGTCATGCTGATGTTTGGGCGTCATTCGAAGCACCTCCGCAACTTATCCTCGACCACGGCGGCGTCGAAATCCTCGGCAATCAGTTCAAAGCGGCTGTCGCGCCGCCAGGACACCTGGGCCGCGCCCCACTGCCCCGCCGCCCAGTTCAACCACACCCAGCTGTCCAGTACCTTGAACACGCCCTTGGCGCGCACTAGGCCCGGCACCAAGGCCGGCAGCTCATCAAAGAAGCGGGTCAGCCGCTCCCCGTCGAAAGCCAGCTCCGGCTCGAAAGTCCAGCCCATCGAGCGCCATTGGGCAGCGGCGTCGTCCGGCACCGCCGGACGGTAACGCGGCTTGGGCGCGGCGGCGGCGTCCAGCCAAGCCGGATCCAGCTCGCCGTTGCGCACTTCGCCCACCAGCGACTTGGGCGGAAACAAAGCCCCTGCCTGTTGACGAAAAGCCTCCATCGTCGGCACGTCGGCAGTGTCTATCTTGTTGGCCACCAGCACGTCGGCGATGGAAATCTGGTCCCGGTACAGCGGCTGGCGATGGTAATCCGGCAGAATGAACTGGCGGGGGTCCACCAGAGTGAGCACCACGCCTACCTCCAGCGCCTCACCCAAAGGCTTGGCGCGCAATTCGTCGATGACGCCCGCCGCGTGCGCCAGGCCGCTGGCCTCGATCAGCAGGCGGTCCGGGCGTTCGCGGCGCAACAGGGTCGCCACCGTGGCGGTCATCTGCGGACCGGCCACGCAGCACAGGCAGCCGCCGGCGATTTCCGCCACCGCCAGATCGTCCTGACTCAGGGCCGCGCCGTCTATGCCGACTTCGCCGAACTCGTTGACGATGATCGCCCACTTCTCATGCGCGGGACGATGCTCAATCAAATGGCGCAACGCCGTGGTCTTGCCCACCCCGAGAAAACCGGTGAACAAGTTGACTATGGTTTTTTTCATGTATCAGGGAATTCGTGGATTCAGGCGCTGCAGGACTGGCAACGCCCCGTCAACACCAGGTTTTGCGGGCACAGAGAAAAAGCCACCGCCTGCGCGGCCAAACGCAATGCGCTCAAGGCCGGCGCGGCATCGATCTCCTGTACCTGGCCGCAGTCGCCGCAAACCAGGATCAGCCCTTCATGCTGACATTCGAAGTGATCGCAGACGATGAAGCCGTTCAAGGCGTCCACCTTGTGCAGCAGGCCGTGTTCCACCAGGAAATCCAGCGCGCGATACACGGTGGGCGGCGCGGCGGCGCCGCGCTCCTGCTGCAGATCCGCCAGAACCTGATATGCCTTGACCACCCCGCTGTAACGCAGCACCAGTTCCAGCACCTGGCGGCGCAAGGCGGTCAGCTTGCTGCCGCGCCGTTCACAATGCCGCTCCGCAGCGGCCAGATAGGCTTGATGGTCCATTCCGGACACCCGCTTGTTTAATCAGGACTCAATGTTACTGTATAACATCTCAAATTCACAAGGATTAATCATTCATCGGTTTATCAGGCCCGCCAGTCATGATAGCTTTGTGCTCCATAATGTCCATGATAGGCTTATGGCTTACCACCCATCGCTCATATAAGGAAATGACATGAAAAAGCTGTTGATGCTCGCCTTTGCCGCCACTCTCGCCGGCCAGGCCTTTGCCGCCGATCCGATTGCTCAGCGCAAAGACGTCTTCAAGCAATACAAGCCGGTGGTTGGCGGCATGGGCAAGATGGTGAAGGGCGAAACACCCTATAACAAGGATGAGTTCGCCAAGCTGGCCGGCGAGCTGGAAGCTCTGTCCCAAAAACCGTGGCAGCATTTCCCGGCCGGCAGCGCTACCGGTAAGACCGACGCCAAGCCGGAAATCTGGAGCAAGCCCGCCGAATGGCAAAAAGCCATCGACAACCACAAAGCCGCCACAGCCAAACTGAAGCAAGTGGCCGCCGGCGGCGATCTGGGCGCAATCAAGGTGCAGTTCGGCGCCACCCAAAAGACCTGTAAGGCCTGTCACGACGCCTTCCGCAAGGACTAAGATCCTTCGCGTCGGCCCCTGCAGCCCGCACTCCAGCGGGCTGTTTGCTTGCCTATCCGCAGCCAGACCCCACCCCGAAGACCCCGGAATGAAAAAACTGCTGACTGTATTGCTGTTGGGCGCCATCGCGGCGCCGCTGGCGCTGGCCGACACGCCGGCCGAAACACGCACAAAATCCTTCAAGAAAATCTTACTGGCCTTCGAACCCATGGGCGCAGTGGTGCGCGGCCGCGACCCGTACCGGAAAGACGCCTTCATCCGCCAGGCGGACGCCTTGAGCCTGATCGCGGCCGAGCCGTTCAAGCATTTCCCCGCCAACAGCATCAGCGGCAAGAGCCGAGCCAAACCGGAAGTCTGGAGCCAGCCCGCCAAATTTCAGGCCGACAAGGACGCCTTCCTCAAATCCGTGGCCGATCTGGGACAGGCCGCCCGCGGCGGCGACCTCGACGCCATCAAGAAAAACTACGGCGCGGTGGCGCAAAGCTGCAAGTCCTGTCACGACGCCTTCCGCGGCCCGGAAAAATAAATCGCGGCCACAAAAAAGGGCGGTGTTGACCGCCCTTTTTCTTGCCTAGCAACACAACGCGGACTGCTCCCCGCGTCTTGCGCTTACAAACGCGTCAACAACACATAAACGCCGCCGCTGGACACCAGCAAGGCCACCAGCGCGATAACGGCGGGCGCGAACTCCAGACGCGGCACATCGCCGGCGATGGCTTTCTTGCCGGTAATCATCGCCTTCACCAGATTGTTCTTCTTGAACAAGCGGTAAGCGATGATGGCCAGCAAGTGCAGGCCGACCAGACCCAGAATCACATTGAAGAAGCCCTTGTGGAACGAGGTGGCGGCTTCGGCCGCATCGCCGCTCAGCAGCTTGGCCAGCGGGCCGTCGTACAGATAGCTGTCTACGTCGGCGGCGAACAGTCCGGTGCCCACCTGGGCCAGCAAGGCCAACAACATCGCCAACACCATCAGGCCGCCCAGCGGGTTGTGGCCCGGCTGCTCGTTCTCGGTCAACTCGCCGCGCAGATAGCGCACAATGCTGCGCGGCCCCTTGATGAAGTTGCCGAAACGCGCGGTCTGGCTTCCTATCACACCCCAGATCAAACGAAACAGCAACAGGCTGGCGAGGCCGGAGCCGCACCAGATATGGTACTGCAGCCAATCGCCGCCCTGCTCTCCGCTATACCACATGCCGCAGAACAGAATCACCAGCGCCCAGTGAAACAAGCGAGTGGGAACATCCCACACTTTTACCATTTGCGTCATCGCGCTTTCACTCCTTGTATCCAAAAATCCGCCCGCCCAAGCATTACCCGAGTTAGTGCATTGCAACATGATATTACCGTGCCGGACTGACAAACCCTAACTCAAATGGGGTTTTACCCGAATTCTACCGACAAAAAGGGGGCAAAAACCACCGGTTTTCGGTTAATATCCTTAATTGGGCTCGCTTGGCGAGCCCGGCTACGCCGCCCGCCAACGGGCGGCCTAACTTTTTGCGGCAGCGCCTTCATCCCGCCATTGCCGCGCATCACCTTGTTGGAGACCCGATAAATGAACCATGCCCCCCTGATTCAGGATCTACAGGCCCGCGGCCTGATTGCGCAAACCACGGACGCCGTTGCGCTGGAAGAACTTCTGAGCAAGGAGCAGGTAACCCTTTATTGCGGCTTCGATCCCACCGCCGACAGCCTGCACCTGGGCCACCTGGTGCCGGTGCTGATGCTGCGTCGCTTCCAGCAGGCCGGCCATCGCCCGGTGGCGCTGGTGGGCGGCGCCACCGGCATGATAGGCGATCCCAGCTTCAAAGCCGCCGAGCGCAAGCTGAACACCCCGGACGTGATCCAGAGCTGGGTGGATAAGATCCGTGGCCAAGTCGAACCCTTCCTCAGCTTCGAAGGCGACAACGCCGCCTTGATGGCCAATAACTACGACTGGTTCGGCCAAATGAACACGCTGGATTTCCTGCGCGACATCGGCAAGCACTTCTCGGTCAACGCGATGATCAAGAAGGAATCGGTGCAGCAGCGCCTCAACCGCGAAGACCAGGGTATTTCCTTCACCGAGTTCTCCTACAGCCTGTTGCAAGGCTATGACTTCTCCGAGCTGAACCGTCGCTTCGGCTGCAAGCTGCAGATCGGCGGCTCCGACCAGTGGGGCAACATCACCGCCGGCATCGACCTCACCCGCCGCCTGCAACAACAGCAGGTCTTCGGCCTGACCGTGCCGCTGGTGACAAAATCCGACGGCACCAAGTTCGGCAAGACCGAGTCCGGCGCCATCTGGCTGGACGCCAAAAAGACATCGCCGTACGCCTTCTATCAATTCTGGCTGGGCACCGCCGACGCCGACGTATACAAATTCCTGCGCTACTTCACCTTCCTGTCGCTGGAAGAAATCGCCGCGATCGAAGCCGCCGACCAGGCGCGCGACGGCAAGCCGGAAGCGCAGCGCATCCTGGGCGAACAGATGACGACCATGGTGCACGGCTCCGCCGCTCTGGAGGCGGCGCAGCGCATCTCTCAAAGCCTGTTCAACAACGACCTGAGCAGCCTCACCGCCGACGATTTCGCCCAACTGGCTCAGGACGGCCTGCCCAGCATCCGGCTGGAACGCGACGCCGACAGCCTGATCGACGCTCTGGCCGCCGGCGGCCTGGCCAAATCCAAGAGCGAGGCGCGCACCTTCATCCAGAGCGGTGCGGTCAGTGTCAACGGCGACAAAGCCGACAGCCTGGAGCAGCGCTTCAGCGACGCCGAACGCCTGTTTGGCCGCTACACCCTGCTCAAGCGCGGCAAGAAGAATTACGCGCTGGTGGAATGGCGCTGAGCGCAAGGCGCGCATAAGACCAAGCGGCCGTCACGGCCGCTTTTTTTATCGTCGGAACCTTATTTTTTCACCTCGAAAGCCTCCCCTGTCGCGAAAAAAGCGCCGCCGGCAATATAGTGCAAGCTGCGCTTGGCGTCGTCGTCGAAACGCCAATGGCCATCGGCGAACACCTCCGCGTCCGCCTCCGCCGCCACCACTTCCCCGATAAACAGATCATAGCGCTGCTGATTCAGCGGCTCGCTGATCACCTTGCACTCCAGATAGGCGATACAGCCGTCCACTCGCGGCGCGCCCACCCGCTGCGACGGAAGCCGGCTCAGGCCGCTGTGCGTAAACTTGTCCACTTGCCTGCCGTCAGTGCCGCCGGCGCGCAGCACCTCCGCAGCCTGAGCGCGGCAAGGCACGTTGAGCACAAACTCGCCAGACGCCTCGATCAGCTCCCGGGTGTGGGTCGCCTTGTCGATGACGACCGCCACCTTGGGCGGATCGAAATCCAGCGGCATCGCCCAGGCCGCCGCCATCACATTGCTACGCTCCCCCGCCGCGCTGGACACCAACACCGTAGGACCATGGTTCAATAAACGATAGGATTTCGCCAGATCGACTGCGAGCAAACGGGACATGGGCACACTCGAGAAAACACGAAGCGGCTATTCTAGCCGGAGATACCAATAGCTATCCGACGCGGATAAAAAAAGCCCGGCGCTCGCCGGGCGTACAGATTGCTAATTTCAACAAAGGAGAAGTCATCGAGATGACTATCCAGATATAGGACGCTTTATATTGCGTTGCAAGAATCCCGCAAAGCCTTCTCAAAACAGGAACATCGGCCCGCTGCCTAGCGGATTGCTCTTTCCTTCCAGGCCGATATACACGTTGCGGCCATAAAAGAAGGGCAAGCCCCAGTCAAAGTAGCTGCTAAGAAAGCCGCTGGCCGGCGCGCCCACCGCCGGAAGAGCGGAATAACCTTGCGACAACAGTGTCCCGGCATTGCCCAGATTGAAGGCCACGGCGCTGCTGTTGCCGCCGCCGCTCAAGCTGGCGTTGAGGTTGACTGTGCCGCCGGGGCAGAACCAAGTGCTGCTGCCCACCACGCAGGTGGCGATCGTGGCATCGGGGAAAAACAGCCCATTGGAACCGCTATCCAGAAAGCTGCTATAGCTGAGCGATTTATAGCTGGTCGTGATCGCGTCCACGCCATTGCCGTCCAGCGTGGTGGGGAAGGCCTTGGCCGAACCCAAAGCGTTGTTGCTCTGCGTGCCCACGCCGAAATACAACGTCCCGGCGGCGCTGGGCGCGCCGCTGATCGCCACTGCGGGCAATTGCAGCATCACGCCGTTATTGTCGCCGGCGAAACCCACCAGAGGATGGGACACCTGCAAGGACGCAGCCGCCTGGGCCTGCTGACAGGTCAGGGCGGTCGGGCAGGCGTAGTAATAACCGTTATTGCTAAAGTTGACGCAGTTGCTCCCGCAATCCTGCTGCCTCAGGCCGACGCCCAGAATACCGTTGGCTTTCAAAGCCGACAGGCTGCCCAAATTGTTCCCCACCCCGCTGCAGGCGGCCGGGATAAAACTGTAGGCCGGATCGCTGATGATCTGGACGGGCAAGGAAGAGGCCGTCTTGCCCGCCATTTTAACGTCGGCGTAGCGGACGCTGCCCCAGGTGAAGCCGCTGGCGAATTGCATGCACTCCGCCAATTGCCGGCTATTCGTCGTCACTCCGGGCAGACTGCCCAACGTCGATCCACCCACTGCGCTGGCCAACAAACGCAAACCGCTGGAGCCGGTATCCACCAGCACCCGGCTGATCGTCTGGCATTGGCTGCCGCCCGGCGCGCACACCGTCACCGAGACATAGGGCATATTGATCTGATAGACATTGGCCACCGGGCCTCCATCTATCGTCATCGTCACCGAATTGGCCGTCGACCCGCCGTTATCCGGCGGCGCAACGCTGCCGACACCGCCTCCTCCGCCTCCTCCGCACGCCGTCAATAGCAGCGCGCACGTCAGCCCCAGCCACAAGATAGCCTGTTTCATCTCGTCCCCGCCCGAATTATTTGAGTTGATCGATGTCGAGCCCCGCCGGCACCAGCGCGGGCACATAGGCCAGACCGAAAAAAGCGCGAGCGCGCCCGGCGGAGATCACCGTCAGCCCCGGCTTGCGTCCCTCCAAGCGATTAAGCCCCGCCTGATTGGACTGTTGAGAGGAAACATAGCTGGAAAAGTAGTCGCCAAGCAGCTGCCTCATATCCGGCAGCGACGCACCCTGCCACGCCACCGCGAACACCACGCCGTCCGCCTGCCGGGCGAACTCGCGAATAAGGCGGCCGGCCTCGTCCCGGCTCTGCGCCACGGAATAGAGCGCCGACGACGCAGCCTTCAAGGCCAGAGCTTGCGGAGCGACAACCGCGCGCCCCGCCGGCAAGGGCTGCCCCAAGGTGGCCAAGGCAGGGCCGGAGAACAGGCTGAGGCCAAGCAACAAGGCGCGCCCCGCCATAAAAGACGTCTGCATGAATACCCCCCATCAAATGGAAACTACAGCCGCCCCTGGATGCTTTGTCCGGGACTTCAGAATAGGCGCGGCGCCAACGCCGCCATCAAAATATAGCACCTAAGCATGAAAGAGCAGCCCGATCAAGCCGAGGAGAGGAATCGTCAAGAATAAAAAAGGGGGGCGAAAGCCCCCCAGCGTCCTCAAAATTCAACCAGCTGCCCGCCAGTCAAATCCTGGATTTCTCAATCAATACGCCAGCGAATCGTCATGCCGGGTCGCCACCAGCTTGCCCGCTCCCAAGGACAGCATCAGCAAGGCAACGCGCTCGTGGACGATCACCGTATGAGTATTGCCGGAAAACTGCATGTAACGGCGCAAGTCCTCCCGCACTTTGCGCGAGCCGGTCACGTCGATGATGATGTCGATACTGCTGCCCTGCTCGGCCAACTCGATAAAATTATCCGTGACGGAAATACCACGCTGCTGGGCCAGCAGAATGCCTGGCGAATCCAGGTTCAAGTCCGCCACGCCCACCATTCCGACAAACGGCGCGTCCAACAGCTGCCGCAACAGCGGCGTTCCGGTTTCACCCGCGCCTATCATGCCTACTTTGATCTGCTCCATGCGGCCACCCAAATATGACTATCAAATAAACACTGCACTGTAACAGCTTTAACCCTGGTCGCTATTTGAGCCAAATCAAGCGGAGCCGCGGGGGAGCCCCACAATGCAACAGGCCCGGACATTGCCGGGCCTGTGAACATGACGCTTCGGATGAACTCAATGCAGATTCTGCTGCGACAGAAAACGTAAATAACCAACGCCTTCCAACCAAAACCCGCCATCGGCCAGCGGCGTTGCCTCTTCTAGATCCGCCACGGTCAACACAAGCTCCTGACCATCCAGATTGGCTTCCAGCACCACATCATCGTCATCGGAAAACTCTTCGGAAGCCGTATGGAAATCCGGCTTCACGAACTGATTGTTAACCTGAATATAGTCGGACTCATTCAGCAGACGCAGGATGTTCATGGCGACCTCCTAATGATGCGGTGAGAGACAAGGTCCAACAAGACAGCAACCGCGTACTGGTTCCAGGCGTCGCGAGCGCTCCCCGCAACGTCTCAACGCCTACAACCAGCCGCGCTCGGCAAAGGATTCCGCCCGCGCGCCGGTCACAACGAAGTGATCCAGCAACCTTATATCGACCAACTGCAGCGCAGCTTTTAATGTATTAGTTAGAGAATGATCGGCGGCGGATGGTTCGCATACGCCGGATGGATGATTATGGGCAATGATCACCCCCGCCGCGTTATTGGCCAGGGCCCGCCGCACCAGTTCGCGGGGATAGACCCGGGTTTCGGTCAGGGTGCCTCGAAACAATTCTTCTACCGCTATCACACGATTCTGCACAGTCAAGAATACGGCGACGAACACCTCCACGTCCTTGCCCGCAATCGCTAGTCTCAGGAAGTCGCGCACCTGCCGCGGGTTGCGCAAGGCGTCCGTCAGGCTCATATCCTCCGCCAAAGCCCGCTGCGCCAGCTCCTTGCAAGCCATCAACTGCGCGTACTTGGCGGCGCCCAAACCTCGACGCGCCCGAAACTCGTCAAAACTGGCGTTGAGCAAACCAGACAGCGAGCCAAAGTCCAGCATCAACTGTCTGGCCATCTCCACCGCGCTCAGCCCTCGCATGCCGGTGCGCAGAAAAATGGCGAGCAATTCGGAGTCCGACAACGCGGCGGCTCCCTGGGCCAACAGCTTTTCACGGGGACGCTCGGCCTCCGGCCACTGGGCGATAGACATCTGCACGCTCCTCCTCTGGCTATAGCACTGTTTTCAGGGTCAGACCAAACGCGATGAACCATGACCTACCATATCATCGAAGCCGCATGCCGGCCAGCGCGCCCAGTCCGTGGAAATCCGCTAAAATTGGACATTTACCGCCTGTTGCGACAAGCCCATGACAAGCAAGAAAATTCTGCTAGGCATTACCGGCGGCGTCGCCGCCTACAAGGCGGCGGAGTTGACCCGCCTTCTCGTCAAAGCCGGCCACAACGTGGAAGTGGTGATGACGGAGTCGGCCACGCGCTTCGTGACCCCGGCCACATTCCAGGCCTTGTCCGGCCACGCGGTGTACACCGACCTCTGGGACGAGCGCCCCAGCAACGCGATGGCTCATATCGATCTATCGCGCCGCGCTGATGTTTTCCTGATTGCGCCGGCCACCGCCAATACCCTGTTCAAGCTGGCCAACGGCGCCTGCGACGACCTGCTCTCCACGCTGGCCGCCGCCCGCGCCTGTCCGCTGATCGTGGCGCCGGCGATGAACCGGCAAATGTGGGACAATCCGCCCAATCAGCGCAATATGGCGCAGCTGCGCGCCGACGGCGTCGCCGTTTTCGGGCCGGCCAACGGCGCCCAGGCCTGCGGCGAAACCGGCGAAGGCCGCATGCTGGAACCGGAGGAGATCGCGGAATTGCTGGAAGGGTTTTTCTGCGCCAAGGTGCTGGCCGGGAAGAAGGTGCTGCTCACCGCCGGCCCCAGCTACGAGGCCATAGACACGGTGCGCGGCATCACCAACATCAGCTCAGGCAAGATGGGCTACGCGCTGGCGCGCGCCTGCCGCGACGCCGGCGCCGAAGTCACCCTGATCTCCGGCCCCACCGGCATGGAGGCCCCGCTGGGCATGCGTCGCGTGGACGCGGCCAGCGCCCGGCAAATGCACGATGCGGTCATGACCGAAGTGGGCCAAAGCGATATTTTCATTTCCGTCGCAGCAGTGGCCGATTACCGGGTCAAGAACCCGTCCGCCCACAAGATCAAGAAAGGCGCCACGCCACCTAGTCTGGAACTGGAGGAAAATCCGGACATTCTCGCCGCTGTCGCCTCCCTTCCCGCCGCCCCGTTCTGTGTTGGTTTCGCGGCGGAAAGCCAAAACCTGCTGGAGTTCGCCGAAGCCAAGCGCCAGCGCAAGAAATTGCCGCTACTGGTAGCCAACCTGGCGCAGCAGGCCATGGGCGCCGACGACAATCAGGTGGTGCTGCTGGACCGCGACGGCTCCCACCCCCTGCCCAGCATGCCCAAGCCGGACGTGGCCAAGGCCATTGTCCAACATCTGGCCAAGCTGTTGCCGCAAAACCGATAAGCAATCGATACCGCGGCTGCCTCGCGCAGCCGACACGAAAGGACTCTCATGAAAAAACCCATCATCGACGTCAAGATTTTGGACCCGCGTCTGAAACAAAACCTGCCCAACTACGCGACCCCGGGTTCCGCCGGACTCGACTTGCGCGCAGCCATCGAGCAGGACATCACCATCGCCCCGGGCGAAACCCAGTTGATCCCCACCGGCATGGCCATCCATATCGCCAACCCCAACCTGGCCGCCATGCTGCTGCCGCGCTCCGGCCTTGGTCACAAACACGGCATCGTGTTGGGCAATCTGGTGGGCCTGATCGATTCCGATTACCAGGGACAGTTGTTCGTGTCGGTGTGGAACCGCGGCCATGAGCCGTTCCGGCTGACTCCTCTGGAGCGCATCGCGCAGATGATCATCGTGCCCATCGTTCAGGTAGGTTTCAATATCGTCGACGACTTCGAAAGCTCGGAGCGCGGTGACGGCGGCTTCGGCAGCACCGGACGCAACTGAGGCCGGCCGCCTCGCGATTGCCTATACTCACACTGAACGGGAGCGATCCCGCGCGGCCGCGGTGGCCGCACACGCGGCTCCCGTCGGGCCCGGAGCTTGCCGGGTACGCCACGCTGTCCCCAACCCTCGCAAAGAAGGATGCGCCGGCATGAAGCAAAGCCCCCAAGAGGACGACAGCAAGCGGATTCTCGACAATCTCGTCGAGCTGACCTCCCAACGCGAACAGGACATGCTGGAAAGCAGCCTGGCTTCCACTCTGGTCGAGGTGATGCGCGTGGACAAGGTGGAGTTGTTCGCCTGTCGTTGGGTCAACGGCGTCCCCTACACCCGCCGAAGACTGAGCGCCGCCTCCATCGACGGCAAAACTCAGATTACGGAAACCTCCAGCGACAGCTGGCTGCCTCCGCCGATCTTCCTCTACGACCTGCTTAACGCGCTGGACAGGGACGACGGCATTTTCCGTATTCCCCACGGCCTGTGCCTGCCCTTGCGCTGCATGGGCAGCATCGTATCCCTGCTAGTCATTCACGTGACCTCCGAACAGAAAGTCAACAAGGCCATGCTGAAGGCTATGGCCAGGATTCACGAGAACTTCCTGCGCCTGCTGTTCGAGGCGGACCGGGACATGCTCACCGCGCTGAACAATCGCCGCAAATTCGATTTGCGCCTGTTCAACCTAATGGCCACGCAGTTGCAATCTCCAAGCGAAAACCACGCCTGCACCTTGGCGCTGCTGGACGTAGACCATTTCAAGAGGGTCAACGACCAGTTCGGCCACATGGTGGGCGACGAGGTGCTGCTCTTGCTGGCGCAGCTGATGCAGCAGTCGTTTCGCGAAGACGACAGCCTGTTCCGCTACGGCGGCGAGGAGTTCGCTGTCATCTTTCAAGGACTGCCTCCGGCCGAAGCGGCGGTGGCGCTGGAACGCTTCCGCCAGCGCGTCGAGCAATACTCCTTCCCCCAGGTGGGCCGCCTAACCGTCAGCCTCGGCTTCACCCGCATCCTGCCGCAGCTGTTGCCGGGGCAACTGGTGGAGCAGGCGGACCGCGCCTTGTATTACGCCAAGACCCATGGCCGCAATCTGGTGTGCGGTTACGAAGAACTGGTCGCAGGCGGCCAGCTCGACAACGCGCAGCGCTTTGGCGAGATCGACCTGTTCTAAACCAACCCGCCCCACGGCCTAATCCGCTTCCAAGCCCTGCCTTCCAGGCGTAAAAAACCGGCTCCAAAGAGCCGGTTTTCAATTACCGCGATCCGCTGCGGCCGCTTACGACAACAGGTG
Organism: Chromobacterium fluminis; assembly: GCF_011602385.1. Lineage (NCBI taxonomy): Bacteria > Pseudomonadati > Pseudomonadota > Betaproteobacteria > Neisseriales > Chromobacteriaceae > Chromobacterium > Chromobacterium fluminis. The sequence goes on from NZ_JAAOMA010000015.1 coordinate 107,303, forward strand.
ATTGCTCAGCTCGCGCATGCCGGCCGACAGCATGGCCAAATCCAGCACGCTGAAGGACTGTAGCTCGGCGAACATCTGCGCGCAAACCTCCACCTGCTGGTGGCGCTTCTCCATCCACTGTTGCGCAAAGGCCTCCGCGCCGGCGGCGTCCTGCAACGCCTGCCCCACCAGATTGCGATGCACGCGGTACAGATCGTCGCGCAACGCGGAGCGCGCCAGCGACTGCCAGCGGTTGTCGCGCGGCAGGCTGGTGATCGCATCGCGCAGCCAATCCAACTGCATCGCGTGGCCCAACTGGTAGTAGTTCTTGGCCAAAAGCTCCAGCGGCAGTTTGCTGCCTTCGCTGATTTCGATGATGTCCATCAGCGGCACGGCAAACTCCAGTCGCGCCAATACTTGCGCCAGCGGCTGCGGCATGCCCGGCTGGCTTAGACGCTCTTCCAGCGCCGCCACCGCCGGGTAGCCGCCGGAGGCGATCAGCTGAGGCAGCTGCGCCAACAGGGCCTGCACCTTGGCCGCGTACTGCTCGATCACGGCGTTCACCGAGGTGAACGGACGCTTGTTGCGCAGCACCCAGCGCGTCACGCGTTCCACCAGCGTGCGGACCAGCACCATCATTTCCACCTGATGATCCGCCGGCACCTTGTTGTCCAAAGCTTCGATCTCGCTCCACAGGCGCTCGGCGTCGAACACGCGGCTGGCGATCCACCAGGCGCGGGCGATGTCGCCGGCGGAGAACGGAGACTCTTCCTGCATGCGGAACACGAAAGTGGTGCCCATGCGGTTGATGATCTGGTTGGCCAACTGGTTGGCGATGATCTCGCGCTTCAGCTGATGCTGTTGCATCTGCGCGCCAAAACGCTGCTGCAGCGGTTTCGGGAAGTAATGGGTCAGGATGGACAGGAAGTCCGCGTCGTCCGGCACATCGGTGGCCAAGATCGCCTGATCCAGCGAAATCTTGCTGTATGACAACAGCACCGCGATTTCCGGCACAGTCAGACCCTGGCGGGCCAAACGGCGCTCATTGATCTGGGTTTCAGACGGCAGGTACTCGATCTCACGGTTCAGCTCGCCGGTTTTTTCCATGTGCGCGATCATGCGCGCATGGGTGGTCAGCATCGCGGCGGCCTCCTGACGCTTGATCGCCAGAATCTGGGTCTGCAGGACATTGTTGCGCAACACCAGCTGCGCCACCTCATCGGTCATTTCCGCCAGCAGTTGGTTGCGCTGCTTCAAGGTCATATCGCCGGCCTGCATTACGCCGCCCAGCAGAATCTTGATGTTGACCTCGTGGTCGGAGCAATCCACGCCGGCGGAGTTGTCGATGGCGTCGGTGGCGATGCGGCCGCCATTCAGCGCGAATTCGACGCGTCCCAGCTGAGTGCACGTCAGGTTGCCGCCTTCGGCCACCACCCGGGCTTGCAAATCGCGGCCGTCGACGCGCACCGGATCGTTGGCGCGGTCGCGCGCATCGGCGTGGCTTTGGCTGGACGCCTTGACGTAGGTGCCGATGCCGCCGTTGTACAGCAGGTCGATCTTGGCCTTGAGGATCTCGTGGATCAGCTCGTTCGGCGCCATGCTGTCCTTGTCGGTCTCCAGCCAGGCCTTCACTTCCGGCGACAAGGGGATGGACTTGGCAGAGCGCTCGAAAATGCCGCCGCCCTTGGAGATCAGCTCACGGTTGTAATCGGTCCAGCTGGAACGCGGCAATTTGAACAGGCGCGCGCGCTCCGCATAGCTCTTGGCCGCGTCCGGCGTCGGGTCCAGGAAGATGTGCAGATGGTTGAACGCCGCTTTCAGGCAGATGTGCTCGGACAGCAGCATGCCGTTGCCGAACACGTCGCCGGCCATGTCGCCGATGCCGATCACGCTAAAGTCCTGCTCCTGGGTGTTGACGCCCAGGTGGCGGAAATGACGCTTGACCGATTCCCAGGCGCCGCGAGCGGTAATGCCCATGCCCTTGTGGTCGTAGCCCGCGGAGCCGCCGGAAGCGAAGGCGTCGCCCAGCCAGAAACCATAATCGGCGGAAATGCCGTTGGCGATGTCGGAGAACGTGGCCGTGCCCTTGTCGGCCGCCACCACTAGGTACGGATCGTCCGGATCCAGACGGCGCACATCCGCCGGAGGCACGATCTGGCCGTTCACCAGATTGTCGGTGACGTCCAGCAGCGCGGAGATGAAGATCTTGTAGCAGGCGACGCCTTCGGCCAGGAAGGCCTCGCGGTCGCTAGGCGCCGGCAGTTGCTTGCCGACGAAACCGCCCTTGGAGCCCATGGGCACGATCACCGAGTTCTTGACCATCTGCGCCTTCACCAGGCCCAGTACTTCGGTGCGGAAATCCTCCATGCGATCGGACCAGCGCAAACCGCCGCGCGCCACTTTGGAGCCGCGCAGATGCACGCCCTCCACGCGCGGGCTGTACACCCAGATTTCGAACATCGGGCGCGGTTGCGGCAAGAAGGGAATCCGATTGGACTCCAGCTTGAACGAGATATAGGACTTGAACTCGCCGTCTGCGCCCTTCTGCCAGAAGTTGGTGCGGCGGGTGGCCAGGATCACGGACAGGAAACCGTTCAGGATGCGGTCTTCGTCCAGGTTAGCCACGCCGTCCAGTTGCTCGCGCAACTTGGCCAGCAAGGCGTCGGCGCGCGCGTCGTCGGCATGCGTCGGATCCAGACGCACGGAGAACAGCTCGACCAGCACTCGGGTGATGGCCGGATAATTGGCCACGCACTGCTCGATGTAAGCCTGGCTGAAGGTCAGACCGCCCTGGCGCAGGTACTTGGCCAAGGCGCGCACCAGCGAAATTTCACGCCAGTCCAATCCGGCCACCAGCGCCAGGCGGTTGAAGCCGTCGTTCTCGCAACGTTTGGCGAACACCTGGGTCAGCAGCTCCTGGAAATCCAGCTGCACTTCTTCACTGGCGATCTGCTCTTCCGCAGAACCCACATCCAGGCCGAAATCGCTGATCCACACCTGACGGCCGTCGGCGCGCTGCACGCAGTACGGGTGCTCGTCGCGGACCTTAACGCCCATATTCTCCAAAATCGGCAGACTGGCCGACAGGCCCAGCGCCTCGCCTTCGCGGAACAGTTTCAGATTGAACGCCGAAGCGCCGCGATGGAAGGGCCGGTACAACTTCATCGCCAACGGGGAATCGGCGTTGACCGATTCGATATGCTGGATGTCCAGCACCGCGTTGCGCACCGCGAACTCTTCGCGATAAGCCACCGGGAAAGCGCCCTTGTAGCGGTTGAACAAGGCGTTGCCCAGTTCCTCTCCGTGGGTTTCCACCAGCAGTTGATGCAGTTCCTCCACCCAGCCGCGCACCAGACGGGCGATTTCGGCCTCGATGTCGGCTTCGTGGAATTCCGGCAACTTGGCGGCGTTGGTGCGGATGATGTAATGGACGCGGGCCAACGAGCCGTCGCTGATCTGTACGCTGAACTCGGCGCTGGTGCCGTTGAAAGCGTTCATCAACACTTTTTCGATCTTCAGGCGCACTTCGGTGTTGAAGCTGTCGCGCGGCACGTACACCAGGCAGCTGACATAGCGATGGTAGCGATCCTTGCGCACGAACAGGCGCACGCGCGGACGCTCCTGCAGGCTGACGATGCCCTCGGAGATCGGCCCCAGCACCTCGGCCGGAATTTCGAACAGCTCATCGCGCGGATAAGCCTCCAGCACAAAGCTCAAGGTTTTGGACTTGTAGCTGTCGTCCACATAGTCGCAGTTGCTGACCACGGTCGCCACTTTCTGGCGCAGGATGGGCACGTCCTTGGGCGAGTCCTGGTAGGCGCTGGCGGTGTACAAGCCCAGGAAACGGCGCTCGCCGATCACTTCGCCCTTGTCGTTGAAACGCTTGATGCCGACAAAATCGATATAAGCCGGGCGGTGGATGATGGAGCGGGTCTGAGACTTGTTCAGAATGATCAGTTGAGGCAGATGGGCCAGCTCGCGCAGCTCCTGCGGCAGCTGTTCAAAGCTGGCGGAATATTCTTTGTCGCCCTGGTCTTTCAAAATGCCCAGGCCGGAAGTTTTAACGATCTTCAGGCTGTCTTTGCCGTTGCGGCGCACCAGATCGTAATCGCAATAGCCCATGAACAGGAAGTTGCGCTTGGACATCCAGGCCAGGAAGTCCACCGCTTCCTTGGCTTCCGCCGCGCGCTTACCTTTGACCAGGGACAGGTCTTTGCTGATGTCGGCCAACACTTCGCGCATCGTCGGTTCGTCGCTTACCACCAGGCGAATATCCGAAAGCACGCGATTCAGCTCGGATTCCAGCTGTTTGAGGATGGCCGCATCGGTCACGCGATCAATCTGCACATGGATGAAGGATTCCAGCGGGAGGCTGCGGTCCTCGGTGCGTTTGACCTCTTGGATCACGCCGTTCTTGTCTCGGCCCACCGACAGCACCGGGTGCACCAGCAGGTGCAGGTTCAGGCTATGGCGCGACAGCAGCATGGTGATGGAGTCGATCAGGAACGGCATATCGTCGTTGACCACTTCAATCACGGTATGGGTGCTTTGCCAACCGTCGCGCTCGAAATCGGGGTTGTAAATGCGCGCCTTGTTCTGACCGCCCAGACGCTTGGCGCCGAACGCGTAATGCGCCGACGCGGCACCGAACAAGTCCAGCGACGAAAACTGTCTAAGGTCGGCGTGCTCGGCTTCCTCAAAGTAGATCGGGAAGAAAGGCTCGAGCTGGTGTTTCTCCTTTTCGGAAAGCTTGGTCTCTGCTACGGCCTGAATATCGGCGATCAGGCTCGCGAGTTCGGTCTTATTGGTAAGCGACATGTTGCTTCTCTTGTTGTGTGCACGGAGTGTGTCGAGGCATTGTAGATACCCCCATCATGCCGGGATTTCCTTAATGCGACGTGGACGTACATTTTCATGGAAAAGCCCGCTCGCCCCCTCCTAATGCCGCAAGAATAAATCGTGGCGGACGCCACTTTTAGCCTTATAGCAATGCGACGGCGGCTTACAAGTTTCTCTCCCAGGCCCACATTGTACACAAGTCCAAAAACGAAATATAACTCATTGATTTTTTAGGTATTTCACATCAAGCAAGAATATCGGTTAAAATACGAACACTTGCTCACACCGATTGCCAGACAATGGCCCCATCTTGCGCACGGCGGATAACCGTTGCAAGCTGCGGCCAACTACTGGCAAAAGTAGAAATAACTACAATGGTTCCGGCTTGGGCGAGACACCGTGAGCAGCCTCGTTCCAAGCGCCGGGTTTACAAGCTTGGGTTTGCGTCCGACCAAACGACGCGAACACCCGATAGAGAAGTAGAAAACCACGCCATGAAAAAAGTCCTGATCGCCTCCGCAGCGGCAGCCCTGCTGTCCGGTTTTTCCGTCCAAGCAGAGACACTGCGTTTTGGGGTTGACCTCAACTACCCGCCGTTCTCCAAACAAGGCGCCGATGGCAAGCCGCAAGGTTTCGACATCGATATGGCCAATGCCCTTTGCGCCGCCATGAAAGTCAGCTGTCAAATCGTTCCGCAAGACTGGGACGGCCTGATTCCCGCCCTCAACGCCAACAAATTCGACGCCATCCTGTCCTCGATGCAGATCACCGAGGAGCGCAAGAAAGCCGTCGACTTCAGCCGCAAGTACTACAACATCGCCAGCCGCATCGTGGCCAAATCCGGCACCGCCGTTGACCAGAACAGCTTCAAGGGCAAGAAGATCGGCGTGCTGCGCGCGTCCACCCAGGAGAAGTTCGCCAAGGACTACTGGGGTAAATCGGGCGCCACCGTCGTACCGTACGCCAAATCGCCCGAATCTTTCCTGGACCTGAAATCCGGCCGCGTTGACGCCGTCTTCGTCGACGGCGCCGTTGGCGACCAAGAGTTCCTGAAGACCGCCAACGGCAAGGGCTACGCCTTTGTCGGCCCGAACTACGCCGACGTCAAATACTTCGGCCTGGGCGCGGGCATCGCCGTCAAAAAAGGCAACAAAGCGCTGGCCGATCGCCTGAACAAGGCGATAGACCAAGTACGCAAGGACGGCAGCTACAAGAAAGTCCAAGACAAGTACTTCAGCTTCGACGTCTACGGCGGCTAATCCCCTCAACTATCGCACCGTCCCGGTCGAGCGCCCCATGGCGCCGGGCGGCTTACTGCCGCCCGCTCCACGCGCAAGCCGGGACTTTTTTGTTCGGCCGCCTCCGATAGGCCGAGCAAGGACCGGCCTTGCGCGCAAGGCTGATGAATGAGGCAGTAACACCATGTTTTTGCAAGGTTACCTTCCCAGCATATTGCAAGGAGCAGTGCTCACATTGCAGCTGGCCGGCTCAGCACTGCTCGTATCCATCGTGCTGGGCCTGATTGGCGCGTTGTTCAAGTCCGCCCATTCCAAACCACTGGTCTGGCTGGCGGAACTCTATTCCACCGTGGTCCGGGGCGTGCCCGATCTTGTCTGGATGTTCCTGCTGTTCTTCGGCGTCCAGATGATGATTAATGACCTCTGCGACCGCATGGGCTGGGCAAGTCCTAATATCGACCCCTTCGTCGCCGGCGTGCTGACTCTGGGCTTCATCTTCGGCGCCTATATGACGGAAACCTTTCGCGGCGCGATGATGGCGGTGCCCAAAGGGCAAATGGAGGCCGGCATGGCCTACGGCATGACCCCGCTGCGCGTCTTCTTCCGCATCACCGTGCCGCAGATGGTCCGCTTCGCCCTGCCCAGCTTCTCCAATAACTGGCTGGTGCTGGTCAAATCCACCGCCCTGGTTTCGGTCATCGGCCTGAACGACGTGATGTACCGCGCCGACGCCGCCAAATCCACTACCCAGGAACCCTTCACCGTCTATCTGATCGTGGGCCTTTTGTTCCTGGCGATCACCGGCGTTTCCAATCTATTGCTGGGCAGACTGGAAAAACGCTATTCGCTGGGCGTCAAGGAGAGCGGACTGTGATCGATTTCCAACTGATTCTGGATAAACTGCCCGCCTTTTTCGGCGGCGGCGACGGCAACGCCGTCATGAGCACCCGCGACGGCCTGCTGATGACGCTGGAACTACTATTCATTTCCTTGGCCTTGGGCATGGCGATGGCGGTGCCAATGGCGCTGATGCAGGTCTCCAAAAACCGGCTGGCCTCCGGCGCGGTCCGCGTCTACGGCTACGTCTTCCGCGGCACGCCGCTCTTGGTGCAGCTGTTCATCATCTACTACGGTCTGGCCCAATTCGGCTGGGTTCGCGACAGCTGGGCCTGGAACTACCTGCAGGAAGCCTATTTCTGCGCCATCCTCGCCTTCACCCTGAACACGGCGGCCTACACCACGGAAATCATCGCCGGCCAGATCCGAAACACCCACTGGGGCGAGATCGAAGCAGCTCAAGCCATGGGCATGAGCAAATGGCTGATGATGCGCCGCATCGTGCTGCCCTCCGCGCTGCGCCGCGCGCTGCCCGCCTACAGCAACGAAGTCATCATGATGCTGCAAAGCACCGCGATCGCCGGCTTGGTCACGCTGGCGGACATCACCGGCGTAGCCCGCCGCATCTACGCGGATAGTTACATGGCCTTCGAGCCCTTCCTCACCGCAGGCGCCATTTACCTTGCGCTCACCTTCCTGCTGGTCTGGTTGATGAAACAGGCGGAAAAACGCTGGCTGGCCTATCTGGCGCCACGCAAGCACTAATGCGGATAGCGACACAGGAACATCATCATGCACACACCCACCGATAAGAATCTGAAGCTGCAAGTCAGCGACCTGCATAAGAGCTACGGCTCTCACGAGGTGCTAAAAGGCGTATCGCTGACAGCTCACGCCGGCGACGTCATCAGCATCATCGGCTCCTCCGGCTCAGGCAAAAGCACCTTTCTGCGTTGCATCAATATGCTGGAACAGCCGAACAGCGGCCGCATCCTCGCCGCCGGCGAAGAACTAAAGCTGGTCTCCGACCGAAAAACCGGCGCTCTCAAGGCCGCCGACGCCCAGCAATTGGCGCGCATTCGCACCAAGTTGGCCATGGTGTTCCAGCACTTCAATCTATGGGCGCACATGACTGTGCTGGAAAACATCGTCGAAGCGCCCATGCATGTGCTGGGGCTCAGCCGTGACGAAGCCTGCGCCCGCGCCCGCAAATATTTGGACAAGGTGGGCTTGCGCGGCGTCGAAGACAAGTATCCGGCCCATATGTCCGGCGGTCAGCAGCAGCGCGTCGCCATCGCCCGCGCGCTGGCGATGGAGCCGGAAGTGATGCTGTTCGACGAACCCACCTCGGCGCTGGACCCGGAATTAGTCGGCGAAGTGCTGCGGGTAATGAAGGACCTGGCCGGCGAAGGCCGCACCATGGTGGTCGTCACCCACGAAATGGGCTTCGCCCGCGAAGTATCCAACCACGTCATTTTCCTGCACCAAGGCAAGATAGAGGAGCAAGGCCACCCCAAGGAAGTGCTGGTCCGCCCGCAGAGCGAACGATTGGTACAATTCCTCTCCGGCAGCTTGAAATAAATCGTACAATAGGGAGATGTCGCACACCATGCCGGCCTCATGCCCGGCATGGTGTGTTTTTGTAATCTCCATCCTTCGCCGCGAAAACCAATGGGTCAGCATCCGTCCCACCCCGCCAAGCCACTGCGCTACGGCTTCCTGCTCTTGCCCCATGCCTCGATGGCTGATTACGCCATCGCCTCCGAGGTTCTGCTGCACGCCAATTGGCTGGCGGAGAAAAAGCTCTACGAAACCCTGCTGCTCTCCCTGGATGGACAAGCCGTGCCGCTCTCCAACGGCACGCGGCTGGCGGTGGACCTGCCGCTGGACGGCGCCCCCAAGCTGGACTGCCTGCTGATCCTGGCGGACGACATCAATCCCGACTTCAGCCTGGACGTTTTGAGCAAAGGGCTTAACGCCTGCGGTCCGGACAAAATCCAATTGGGCGGCATTGGCTGCGGCAGCTACTGGCTGGCCCGCACTGGCCACTTCAACGGCCTGCGCGCCACCACGCACTGGCGGGAGATCAGCCGTTTCACGGAAGAGTTTCCGGATGTCATCACCTCGTCCAATCTGTTTGAGATCGATGGCAAACGCCTCAGTTGCGCGGGCGGAGCAGCCACCTTCGATTTCATGCTGACCCTGGTCGGCAATCAGCACGGCCACGAGTTTATCGCTCAGCTGTCGGAACTGTTCAGCATGGAACGCATCCGCCCCGGCAATGAGCGCCAACGCATTCCACTGGCCACTCGCATCGGCGGCAGCCAACCAAAGCTGACCGAGGCAGTCAGCCTGATGGAGGCAAATATAGAAGAGCCGCTAAGCACCGACGACATTGCTTACTATGTTGGCGTCTCCCGCCGCCAACTGGAGCGCCTGTTCAAGCAATACCTAAGCACGGTGCCATCCAAATACTATCTGGAACTACGTTTGAGTCGAGCGCGCCAACTGCTGCAGCAAACCAGCAAATCCATCGTACAGATCGGCCTTGCCTGCGGCTTCTCCAGCGGCCCTCATTTCTCCAGCACCTACCGCAATCATTTCGGCATCACCCCACGCGAGGAGCGCTCGCACCGCACACACACACAGACCGCTGCCCCCAAGAACTAGAACGCTCAGACGCCCGCCCCGCAGCCGTCCGGCGATGGCACCGAGGCACGCTCCGGCTCCCCCTGCCGCGACAGCGGCAACTCGATCCGGAAGCAAGCGCCGCTAGCAGGAATATTCTCCGCCGAGATCAAGCCCCCATACTGCTCCACAATCGTCTGGCAGATCGACAGACCAAGCCCCATGCCGTTTGGTTTGGTCGAAAAGAACGGGTGGAACAGCACCTCCAACGAATTTGGCGTGATGCCACGCCCGGTATCGCGTACCTCAAGAATCGCCTTCTTGCCTTCCCGCCGGGTATGCACGATCACATGGCGCTTCATCATCGGCTCGTCCCGCAGCGCGTCCATCGCGTTCGATAGCAGGTTCAGCACCACCTGCTCCAACTGAATGCTGTCTGCCAACACGGCGACCGGATAACCCGACAACAACTGTACGACCTCAATGCCTCGCTCCTTCAGATCATACTCGGCCAGGAACATGCAATTGCCAACCACCTGATTCAAGTCGATCAGCCGTGTCTCAATCGCTCGCTTGCTGACCAAAGCGCGCAGGCGCTTGATGATCTCCCCAGCTCGTTCCGCTTGCGCGACTGCTAGCCGCAACGCGGCGTTCACCTGGGCGGGCGCCTCCTCCACCCCCTCCAGCAACTGGATGCTAGCCTGGCAATAGTTCGCGATCGCCGTTAACGGCTGGTTCAACTCGTGCGCGATGCCAGACGCCATTTCACCCATCGTATGCAGCCGAGCCACATGGGATAGTTTCTCCAGATGCTCTTTGACCTTGCTCTCACTGGCCTCCAACGCCGCCACCGTTCGCTGCCGCAAGGGTCCCAGATCGCGCAAGGCGCACACAACACCGATCAAGCCGCCCTCCCGAGAGAACAGCGGCGACACCCCCCCTTCAACCGAACGAATCTGCCCTCTCGCCGACGTCAGCTGCATCCGCTCCGCCAACACCACCGGCTGGGCCGTCCGGAAACACTCCCGGATAGGATCCTCCGCCAACTCCGCCGCCAATTCGGCCTGCAAATGGAACACCTCGTGACAAACCCGGCCAACCACCTCGTCCGCCGCCATCCCCATCAGTTCCAAAGCCATCGGATTAGCCAGTTCGATCGCATGGTCCTGGCGCAGAATGATCACCCCATCGTGAATCGCGCTCAGCGTAACGGATGCCCGTTCGCTTTGCAGGAAGATCGCCTCGTCCGATTGCTGACGCTCATGCCGTAAAGCCATGCGTTGCAAGTGAACCAAACCGGCGAACACGAAAAATGCCAACAACAACGACTGCTGCCACAACCACGGCAACAGAGCCAAATCCGTTACCCTGACATCCCTCGCCACGCCCAGCACAAAAGGCTGCGCCACGCTTGAAAGCGGAAGTCGAGCCTCCAGCCGACGCAACACCGGCCACCAATCACGCTCGGATGAAGTATGCGGACGCTGAAACAACGGCGCTCCAGGCGCAACGACGCCCTCCTGGTACAAGGTCAAATCCAGCCCCGGCAACAGACTCTCCAAAGCCTGTGCCTGCAACAGGCGATCGCAAAATACAACCAAGCCCACCACGCCCACCAATTTGCCCGGCGCCTTCTCCCTATCCTCGAATAAGGGCTGGAATAAGAAATAAGCCCGCCCTCCCCCCTCGTGCAATTCGAAAGCCCCGCTGGCCACCCGCTGCCCTGTCTCCAAGGCCCTGCTCAATGCCGGTCGGAAATAGGCATCGCCCAAAATATCGTAGCCAAACATCGGGCCGGCCTCGGGCCGATCGGGCTCCAGCATGGAAATCACTAATGACTGCGAACGCACGACGGCCGGTCGCCACGCACGGCTTCCCGCCACATCAAAATCGCGAATGTAAAACGTTTCACCGAATTTGCCGCTCATCTGACGCAAAAAGAGCGACCGCTCCGCCAAAGGCACGCTTTGAAAAAAAATAAAGGAATGAAGCTGCGGATAGTGAGGCAATAATTCGCGCGCAAAAGTAGACAGCTCGGACGCCTCAAATGGCCGGCTAGCCGCCATCAACGCGTCGACAGAGGACAGCACAGACTCATTCTGATCCAGCTTGCGCGCCACCATTGCGTGCGCTCGCTGCGCCACTGACTCAAACTCGTCCCTCAAACGCTGCAGCTCGCCCATCCCCCACAGCACCGTCACCAACAACGCGCAGAGGGCCCAGGCCAATACAAATAAATGCACGCCGTCCCGCCTGAAATTTCTCAAAATTCCCGCCTCGATTCCCGATCTTGATGCTGGAATTCTATTCATTACCAATAGGTTTTGCTGAGTAATTAGACGAATTTTCAGTAAAAATAAGTGAAAATACAGAAAGAAAAAGAACAATGGCTTAATAATCAAGGAGAAAGCCAAAGAGATGAAGAACAGGAAGAGGAGTTCAATCGTACCAACCAAACGGCGGTACAAATGCATAAAGCCCAGCTCGTGTGAGCTGGGCTTCGCAATGGGGCGTCTGGCGGTGTCCTACTTTCACATGGCGAATGCCACACTATCATCGGCGCTAAGGCGTTTCACGGTCCTGTTCGGGATGGGAAGGCGTGGGACCACCTCGCTA
>NZ_JAAOMA010000160.1:0-254 GCF_011602385.1 Chromobacterium fluminis
GCGCCGGCGGCGTTCTGGCCCCAGAACCTCGATGGAGGATTTGTTAGTGTGAGTCATAAACACAGTCGTATGCCTATCCCTTAGTTTAAGGGGGAAACGGTGTCCTGTGTTTCAGGGGGCTCGTCCAAGGGGTGAGAAAAAGCTACCCAAGCGATATCAGTCGCGAACAATTTGAAGTGATCAGACCACTTCTGGAAAGCGCGCGTAAGAGAACAAGTCCCCGTCGAGTGGACTTGTATGAGGTGTTTTGTGCC
>NZ_JAAOMA010000161.1:0-254 GCF_011602385.1 Chromobacterium fluminis
AGTTCGTCAGGAATGAGCTTGGGTGCCTTGAGTTTCTTGAGTTTCTTGGTGGTCATTGCAACGGTCATGTAGCGTCCCTTTCGGTATCATCTCATGACCTCATGCACACAGAAAATCTGACAGGCTCAGGCCAGATGGATAAACTGTAAGCTGGTATTGAGTTTCCGCTCGCAGTTCTTCCACAGCCTTCTGCTCTTTTCCAACCAAGCGAAGCTGCGCTCAACAACCCAGCGTTTGGGCATCACCTTGAAGGT
>NZ_JAAOMA010000162.1:0-246 GCF_011602385.1 Chromobacterium fluminis
ACCGTGATGAGTTGGTGTTCGGCGTGGGCATCAAGGAAAGCGATATCCAGGTGCTGCGCAGCGGCAACGATATGGTGTTCCGCCACGTCAACGGCCAGGACAGCGTGACGGTGAAAGACTGGTTTGCCGATCGGGTGTATTGGATCGAGCAGATCACCTTTGCTTCCGGCGTGAAGTGGACGGCTGACGACCTGATGAAACAGGGCGTGCCGCTGGTGGGCACTGAGCTGGGCGATACGCTGCGGT
>NZ_JAAOMA010000163.1:0-246 GCF_011602385.1 Chromobacterium fluminis
TTAGGAGGCGGCCGTTCTATCCGTTGAACTACGGTAGCGGTGCTATGGAAGTGCTACTTGATTTTTTATGCTGATCGTAACGGCATGTATTTAATGCAAAATCTTATCCAGTCAATCCCTTTAACTATCGGGTTGCTGTATCTCTTGCTACGGCCTGATTTTGCTAGGTTCCTTGGTTTTTCAAGGCTTTTTGAAGCCTCGGCAATGGTGTTATTGTCGTGCTTTTTTGGGCTTTTCTGTGCGTTT
>NZ_JAAOMA010000164.1:0-230 GCF_011602385.1 Chromobacterium fluminis
CCGTTTGCTGCGCGTTCCGATCTCGAATGCTGCGATGCTCGCCGTACTACCGTACGGCTGCGCGTCTCGCTTCGATCTCGAGGCGCTCGCGACGATGGCTGTCCCATGCTGACCGTTTGCTGCGCGTTCCGATCTCGAATGCTGCGATGCTCGCCGTACTACCGTACGGCTGCGCGTCTCGCTTCGATCTCGAGGCGCTCGCGACGATGGCTGTCCCATGCTGACCGTTT
>NZ_JAAOMA010000165.1:0-213 GCF_011602385.1 Chromobacterium fluminis
CGGCGGCGAGGCCTTCGGCAAAACGGCGACGCTGCGCCGGGCGGATCGACCGCCCGTCACAACGATTGCGCCGGCCCGCACATTGCGGGTCAGTCCGACGCAATACGCCAGCTACTGCGCTGACGCGCAGCTGGCGCAAACCCCCAAACCCCTGGCGCCGCGGCGGCGGCGAGGCCTTCGGCAAAACGGCGACGCTGCGCCGGGCGGATCGAC
>NZ_JAAOMA010000166.1:0-210 GCF_011602385.1 Chromobacterium fluminis
GGCAATGACCAGTTGTTTGCTGGATGGAGAGGTTACGACAACGTGTTTGAAGGCGGCGCCGGCAACGACACGCTGACCGGCAGCTATGCGCGCGACACCTATCTGTTCAATCTGGGCGATGGTCAGGATGTGATCATCGACAAGGCGGATGCGCCGACGGTCAACGACGCCTACCGTGATGAGTTGGTGTTCGGCGTGGGCATCAAGGAA
>NZ_JAAOMA010000167.1:0-200 GCF_011602385.1 Chromobacterium fluminis
GGCGCAATCGTTGTGACGGGCGGTCGATCCGCCCGGCGCAGCGTCGCCGTTTTGCCGAAGGCCTCGCCGCCGTCGCGGCGCCAGGGGTTTGGGGGTTTGCGCCAGCTGCGCGTCAGCGCAGTAGCTGGCGTATTGCGTCGGACTGACCCACCGTGTGCGGGCCGGCGCAATCGTTGTGACGGGCGGTCGATCCGCCCGGC